>CAYPEU010000007.1:0-63070 GCA_964409855.1 uncultured Desulfocapsa sp. | reverse complement strand
AGGGTCTTTGACCAGCGAGTAGATAACAGGGGCTTTTCTGATGCTTGCGATCAGCCCGGAGGCCACTGCATGGAGCGGCCTCCCAGGACGTGCATGTGGATATGAAACACGGCTTGACCAGCTTCTGCCCCGTTGTTAAAAACCAGGCGGAAGTCTTTGATACCGTTTTCTTTGGCAATGGCAGCAGCTCGGCGCATCATCCTGCCCATGAGCCCTTCGTCTTCGCTGGTGACTCCGGCAGGGTCCTGGATATGCTTTTTGGGGATGACGAGAAAGTGGACGGGAGCCTGGGGCGCGATATCGTGAAAGGCCAGCATCTCATCGTCTTCATAGAGTTTGTCGGCAGGAATGTCGCCGGCAGCTATCTTGCAAAAGAGGCAGTCTTGGGCCATGGCTTTCCTTTATCCTCTTTTTTCGCAGGAATCGACAAACAGCTTTTCAATGGCTTCCCGTCCTGCATCGCTCAGGTAGCGGGTTCCTGATCCGACAAAGGTGTCATACTCGATTAAAGGGGTATCTTCCTTCCACTCATTACCTGACCAGGTGAACCACTGTTTGCGCGCCTGGTCAAAGACATGGAGGGGACGGTTGAAGAGCTTGGCCAGTTCCACGGCCCAGCCTGTACCGCCTTTTACGGAATTGTCTTCAAGGATTGTTCCCACGACAAAGACCTGGTGCCCGTTGTTGACCATATGGAAGATGGTCTGCAGGACCTTGCGGATCTTTTCTGTTTCATAGTAGGTCCTGTTGAGCATGCGCGAGGCCAGTTCCATGGAGATATCTCCCCGCTCCAGATCTTCCTTGCTCAGGACAACCGTATTTTTTTTGCGGTTCAGTTTGTGGCCTTCAAAGGTATAGATGATCTCTTGCAAGCCATATTTTTCCGCTGCTTCGCCAAAGGTGGCCTCGGCACCTTTGAGGCCGCCGCTGTAGAGTGTACAGGTCTTCTGGTCCATTGCGTGCTCCTTGTCCTGAATTGTTACCCTGAGATCTTTATAGCATTCATATGAAGCTTTTCGAAGTCTACACTTTATCTACTCAGTCATCTGAATTTTTAAGTTTTTATGATTTTATCAAGCTTACCACACCTGAGGTCAAAGGCAAGAAAAGCTGTGTCGCCGTTATTATTTTTTCCGTGCCAACAGGTAAACCCGCTCCGGGGCTGGATAGCCTTCAACGGTTTTTTTTGGATCTGCCGGGTCGATGAAATCAATGTAAGATTCAAATTGCATCCAGTCCGTATGCCGCTGTTCCTCGCTGGACATGGGGTGTTGGCAGAAGATCTCCACCTCTTTGAATCCGGCCCTGAGGACCCAGTTCTTCAGGCAGCTGGCAGTGGGAACAAAGTAGGTTCCAGGGACCTTGGCATAGGTCTTTTCCGGAAAGAGCGCTGTTGGACTTTCTCCTGGAATGGCCTGGGATTCAAGGACCAGTGTCCCCCCTTTGCGCAGGGAAGAGAAAATATCGCGTAAACACTCCACCGGGGAACTGCGGTGATAGATGATGCCCATCAGGAAGAGTACATCAAAGCAGTCTGGGAAGAGCTGCAGGTGTTCCACCCCGAGGAGATCGATATGCAGGTTTTCCTGCCCGGCCATCCCATTGAGGCCCTTGAAACAGTAGTAATGCTGCACCGAAGGTTCGAAACCGAGTACAACCTTTGGCCCATGGGGAAGCATGCGGAACATGTAATAGCCATTGTTGCAGCCGATGTCTGCCACCACTTTATCCTGCAGGTCGGGCAGGTGGGGGAGGATCCGCTGCCATTTGCGCTGGCTCTGCCATTCGGCGTCAATATCGATGCCGAAAACGGAAAAAGGCCCTTTGCGCCAGGGCATAAAGATCCGCAGTTGAGATTCAATCTCTTGCTGCTCCTCTTTGGATACCTCATCTGCCAAGCCGATTCTGACCACATCGCCACTGCAGTCTATGTTTGTTGCGGAAAAGCTCTGCAGCGCCTCACAGGGGAGGCGATAGCGGAGAAATCCTTTTTTGGACTGGTTGACCCACTGTTGCCGCTGCTGATGGATGCGGATGATTTCGTCTCTGTGGGCAGAGGCAGGCAGCTGATCAAGATAGTCCATGGCAGAGAAGAATGAATTCAGGTGCTCGGTTTTACGGCAAGGAAAGAGACAAAGTTGAACCATTGGAAGAAAGGTTCAACCTCGGTGAAACCGGCATTTTGCAGGAGAGTGCGATTCTCTTCCAGGGAGCAGGGGATGAGGACGTTTTCCAGCGCCTCCCTCTTTTTGGCGATCTCCAGCTCGGAATAGCCGCGTTCTTTCTTGAACTGATGGTAAATTTCGATATAGCGGCGATTGAGGCCAGGGTGGTGGGAGATGGTCTTCTCACTGAGGATGAGAACGCCTCCAGGGCAAAGGTTGTTGAAGATCCGCCTAAGAAAGGGTTCCCGGTTCAGAGGACGGATGAACTGGAGGGTGTAGTTGAGGAGAAAGGCCTCGGTTCCGGGCTGCTCTACTTCCTTGATATCTCCGTTGATAAAGCTGACGCTCTCCTGCCTGGAAAAGAGTTCAGCCTTGAGCCTGGCCTTGTCGAGCATGGCAGGGGAGTTGTCTACCCCTAAATAGCTGAATTTTTTTTCTTCAAGCAGGCGACTCAGCTGCAGGAGCGTGGTACCGGTTGCGCAGCCGAGGTCCACGACCTGCGCACCTTCCTCGAGCAGGCAGCCCAGGATTCTGGCAATGGAGATGGTCACCTCCTGGTAACAGGGAACAGAGCGATCAAGCATGTCGTCGAAGACCTGGGCAACGCGATCATCAAAGACAAAGTCCTCATGGATTCGTTCTACCTGGAACAGGGAATCCCTGTCCCTGGCCGGGGCCTGCTCGTTATTGTGGTCTTGTGTCATTTTTTTCATGGGTCCGTTGCTCTGCCTGGTACATTGATGAGCACATTATATACCACTGTTGGCAACAGGGGAAAAGGTCAAAATAGGCACGAATAGGCTTGCCTTCAAGAGATTATCTAAGTATAAAATATAGGTTTATTGTTGCATAGTCACATAATAAGGCTGCCTTGAAAAATTGTCTTTTCGCCCAGGCGCTGCGGTATGCGAAAATTTTATCCTTGGAATATCAGTTAGATGTCTGTGGTAAGGTTTTCCGCATGTTTTGCTCTGGACGAAAATCTTTATTGTTTAAAGGAGTCGTCAGACTGTTGTGTACGACATGGGAGGTGCGTATCATGAATGGGAAATTTTTGGCAAATGTTGGTTTGAGTGTGGTCATCTTTGGCCTGGTGTCCTTTGCGGTTGTCAAGATCAGTGCTTCATCCGGTGTGCAGGGGCTGTTGCTGCCCGAAGTGAAGGTCTCTGAATCTACGGAGGAACTTTTGCACTCTGTGACCCTTGCTCGCTCAGCAGTCAAGGTACAGGCCCTGAACAATCAGGTCGATGCCTCTTTTGCCATTGAAAATACAGGTGGACATGATATAAAAAACGTTACCATACTCTGCACCCTTTTTGATGGACAAAACAGAGAGCAGGGGCGAGATAAATGGGTCGTTTACGATACGGTGAAGTCCCAGGGACAAGGGTTTTTTACCTTTTCCGACAAGATGTTCATCAGTGACAGTGTAGTTCGCTCCGAGTGTCAGATCGTGGACCTTCAAGTTGTCAAGGCCCCTTTTATCACTGTACATCGGGGAGCTGCCGGACACGGTGCAGGAGCTGATGAACACGGGGCCGCAGATCATGGGGCCGGGCAGGGCGCACATCACTGAGTCCGTTATTGTATACTCTTTTGACCCAATCATTGCAGGGGCTCTGCAGGTATTTTTTTACCCGCTTTGGTCTTGAATGAAAATCCTCATAACATCAACAGATGTATTGTTGATAAGATGCGTACGGAATTTTTCCGGCGCCGGTTAAGCGATGTCTGACGAAATAGATTTTGACGAAATCCTGGGAAGGTATCACTCTGACCCTTACGAGTATGTGGATATCTATGCCGATCACACTGGCAAGATCCGTTTCCTGGTGGAAGAGGGCGACAGTGTGGAGGCTGTAAGCGGCGAGTGGAAACATATTCCCGGGACGCCTCTTTTTGAGATAACCAGGGAGAGGAATCCGAAGAAGGTCACGGCCACCACCAATGGGGTGGTCTCTTCCATACGTAAGGATCTCGAAGAAGGGTTTGTTGAGGCTGGAGAAAAGCTGATGACCATCCGCCATCCGCTGAAGAAAAAAGAAATTATCGAAAGTATTCTCAAAGAAGTTCTCTATATCTTTCCCGCTCCGGAACGGGCAAAATATTTTTTCTCCCTGGATGTCCAGTCAAGGATCGAGAAAAAAGGGGCTCGGGCGGTTTCGGTCAAACCCGGAGATGAGATTATTATCATGTCCCTGATGAAACGGGATACCCCTGTCTATTACAACGGAGAAAAAGGGGTGATTCATTCCGTCTATTTTCAGCCAGGGGTGTCCGTGGATCAGGGCGCTCCCCTGATCGGGGTCTGTCCCACCGACAAACTCCCCCTCATTCAGAAGATTATCACCAGGGTGAAGGCTGACTGGGACAAGAATGCGGAGCTTGGCGCCTAGTCTTCCGTGTTCCTCTTTGTGAAAAATATTCTGGACTCGGTGAGTCTGGCGGCCAGTTGATGAACAGTCTTACACCTCTCAGTCCCCAGGCCCTGGATGAGTATGTTGCTGCGGTTGAGCTTCCTTGCCGAGAGAAAGAAACCGGCCTGGAACACGAAGTTGTGTTTCGCCACGGGGCCTTTGTCGGAGCAGCTATTCACGTCTACCCCTCCCTGGACCGCGCCATGGATAAGGCGCGCCAACACATTGCCTCCCAGGAAGAAAAGAATCTCTCTGTTGCCAATGGCACCCTGATTGTCGCCTCCTCCCTGCACCTTTCCAAGGGACGCTTCAGCCGCTCATGGCACGCCCCGCCCGGAGGACTCTGGGGCTGTCTTATCCTGGCCGACACCTTCCTCCCTCCATTCAGGCAGCTGCTGCCGCTGATACCTGGAATTGCC
The DNA here is from genome assembly GCA_964409855.1 of uncultured Desulfocapsa sp. Lineage (GTDB taxonomy): Bacteria > Desulfobacterota > Desulfobulbia > Desulfobulbales > Desulfocapsaceae > Desulfocapsa. Next base: position 58,069 of record CAYPEU010000007.1, on the reverse strand, counting down.
TGCTGTGAGGCCCTGCACCAGGAGGGCGCACCTGCTGCTTCAATCCGTTGGGTCAATGATGTGCTCCTCCAGGGAAAAAAACAGGCCGGTTTTCTCATTGAAGGATTTCGCAGCCCGGTGCACGGGGAAAACTATCATCTCCTTGGTTTTGGCCTGAATCTCAATAACGACTCCTTTCCCCCGGAGCTGCAGGACTCGGCAGTGTCGATTTCTCGTTTCCTGGGCCGTTCTGTTGATATCTCCGACTTTTCCCTCTCCTTTCTCGCCAAGCTGCGCTGGTCCATCGGTCTTCTTCTCTTTGAGGAGGAGCAGTGGTTGGCACGTCAGGGATACGGAGAGTATGAAGAACAGCACCCCCTCATTAAACGCTGGAAGGAGTTGTCTGACTCCCTGGGAAAACGGGTGGTCTTTGGCTATGATGTCCTGCTGAATCCGCAGTATGAGGCTGTTGTCGGCGGTATTGCCAATGACGGGGGTCTCATCCTCAACCATGATGACGGAAGCACAAGCGTTGAACACAGCGGAGAGATCCGCTACCTGTGATGACGTCGTATTTATCCCCCTCAAGGAGGGACTAAAAAGAGTACCCTTTAGGGTGAAAACTCTTCACCTCCTTCGTTGTTGCAGACTTTCAGTCACTACGGTGTACCTTATCTACGCCTCATTCCATCAAGTTTGCACGTCTCGCATATGAAGTTTTTTGCTCAGCCGTCCTGGAATTTGATTATACCGGAGAAATGGTGTCCAGGAACGCCCAGGATATGATCTCTCGCTGAAAAAGCTGACGGCCATAGTGGTGGAGAAAGGAAAGGGCCTCTTTTTTGCTGTGGGGAGAGAGTTGTAGGCGCTGTAGCCTGTCCAGGGGCTGATCTTGGGCAGCTGCCAATGATTTGAGGGTTCCCAGGGAAAGGGAGATACTGTTTGCCGGCTTTCCAGGAGTGCAGCTGCTGCAGCGAATGGACCCGGCCGCAATGTGAAAGGTGTAGGTCTCGTCCTGGTGGGCTTCCTGGTTGCAGTCCAGACAGTGACTGAGTTGCGGGCTGTAGCCGATGGCTGTGAAAAAACGGATCAGGAAGAGGGTGAGGATGGCCTGGGGTGACTGACCGCTGTCCAGGCTGGTCAGGGCCCAGATCAAGAGGGGGTAGAGTTCTTCGTCACCCTCCATTTCCTCTGTGCCCAGGAGGATGAATTCGCGGATGACATTTGCTGTTGTGTAGCAGTTGATGTCCTGGCGGAGTTTGAGAAAACTCTCCAGGAGTTCAGCTTCGGCAATAAAGGCCAGGCGTCGATTTTGCGGGATGGTGTGGCGGATGAGGAGAGAGGTGAAGAGCTCCAGTTTGTTGACAAATCGTTTTTTGCTTCGCCTGGCACCCTTGGCAATACCGGTCAGGCGTCCATGGTGGCGGCAGAAAAACGTGACGATAAGATCCGATTCACCGTGCTCGCGGCAGTCGAGAACAACGGCTGCAGAGTCCAGCTGTTGCTTGCCGCCTCTGTCTGAAACCGCTGTTGTCATCTGGAATTTTTAGTTTTATGACTCTGTCAGTTCTGTGTAACAAAATAGAGCTGGCGGGATGTAGGGAAAAATCGATTCCTCGGGTGCCTATTCTGAGGGCTCAAGTGCAGCTTCAAGGGGATTTTGGACTGTCGGCATTTCGGGAGAGAGTGCGGTATTAACACGTTCTCCATTCCCTGTGGGGCTCTCTTCTTGTTCAGTCGCCTCAAGAACCCCTTCGGGAAGGGGCTGTAGAGAAGATTCAATCAGCTCCTGCTCTGACAGAGGCATGCTTGTTGGGCCTTGCAGCTTGGTGTTGATGTAGGTTACCGGGTTCCAATCAAGATACAAGCAGGCTGTGGCGACAGCAATGAGTGCTGCCGCGATGGTGATACTCATTACAGTCGCAGGAGAGAAAGAACCAGGTTCTGCGTAGTTGCTGAAGGCCCTGCCCTTTTTTGTCGGCGGTTTGCCCAGCGCTCTTTTTGCATTTGCCTGCACGCCTCGACTCTCCTGGTACCTGGCAAGAATTTCTTCTGCATCAAGTTCAAGGAAATCTGCATACATGGAGTAAAAACCACGCGTGAACGCCTCTGCCGGCAGAGCATCGTAATCATCGTTTTCAATGGCCTCGAGCATCCTTACAGAGATCTTCGTGACCTCAGTTGTCTCACGCAGTGATGCTCCTTTTTCTTCGCGCTGGTGGCGTAAAAAGGTGCCAAGTGCTGTTGTCTCTTCCTGTGTGTTTTCCTGAGGCATTATTTGTATCCTGTGTTTCCCTGTCTTTCGATTAAAGTTTTTTGATGTAGGCGTCTTTTTTCAGTTTTTTGATCCAGTCGTCAAATTGCCCCTCAAGCTCCTGTTCATAGAGTTTGTTTCTGATCTCATCTTTGACTGACTCAAAGGAGGCCTGAACCACGATCTGTCCATCCTGGCTGGAAAGGAGTTTGAAGAACTGGTAGCCGGACGGCGTCTCGATCACTTCACTGATTTCACCGGGGTTGAGTTTCAGAATTGCCTTTTGCATGTAGGGGGCCATTTCATCCTCCTGGAAGACCCCGAGGTCGCCACCGTCAGCGGCCGAGGGGAGGTCAGAAAATTTCTGAGCCAGTGTCCGGAAGTCCTGACCGTTGAGGAGAAGCTGGCGAACCCGTTCAGCCCGTTTCTTCGCCTCCATCTTGTCGCTATACTGGGCTGACGCAGAGCTGTTCCCAGCAGAATTTTTTCCCCAGGTAAAACCCATCTGCATGAGGTAGTACCCTCCCTGGCTCACGTGCTTGGTGTAATGGGTATCGTAGTAGTCGAGGATCATATCATCGGTGATGATGATTTTGGAGCGGATTTCGTAATTGACCAGTTTGGATTGCAGGATTTGATTGCGCAGGGTGTCGAGGTAGCTTTCATAAGCCATTCCCATCTGGGCAAGCTGGGCATCAAGCGTTTCCCTGGTGATCTTGTTGTTGATGAGCATCTGTTCTGCTGCCGCCTGCAGTTCTTCGTCAGAGACACTGACGTTCTGTCTGGCTGCTTCCTGGGCAATCATTTTTTTGTCGATCAGGTTGTTGAGGACCTCTTCTCTGGCCCGGCGGAGGGCGTCTTCCAGCTGGGCGGCCGGGGCTTGCTCGGTAATTTTTTTGAAAAATCCTTTCCCTTCCTCGTTGATCTCGGACATGGTGATCACCTCATCATTTACCACTGCAACCACCCGGTCCACGAGTTCGGCAGAGTGCAGTTCGCCTGCAGCAAGGGAGGTGAAGAGGAGAAAAAGGGTGATGGGTCTCAGTCTGGAGAAAAAGCATACAGAAGAACGTCTGGTCATGATCTGGTCTTGTCCTTGATAATACTTGGGGAAAATATGATGCCTTCGGGACACCGATAAGAAAAAGTTTTGTTTAGCCCTCTGAAATTTTCATTTTTTATGATTTTATCCCTGGCACATTACCATAAAATGTCTTTCCGAACAGCATTTCCGGTGAAAAAATTTTTCTCTTTGAAAATTCTATGCTCTTTGGCGGCAAGAGGAAACAAAGGTGAGGTCTGGAATAGGCAGAACCTGCTGCGCATACTTTTCTCCACATTGTGTATTGCAGGTTGACTTTCTCAAGAGATGGAATATTCTTTCACAACTATTAATAATAAAGAGTATGGCGCGTTTTGTCATGGTACTCTAATTTCTTAAATGAGGATCCTGTTCATGAAACAATGTAAATATCCCAGTTGGTTGGGAGTCGTATTTCTGGCTGTCGTTTGTCTGATATTGTCGGCGGAAACTGCTCCGGCGGCCAAAAAAATGCCGTCTTTTTCTCTCTCTGACGTGATGACCGGGGACACTGTAAAGAGTAGCAGTTTTGCCGGAAAGACCCTTCTGGTGACATTTTTTGCCACTTGGTGCCCCCCCTGTATGCAGGAGGTGCCTGATCTGATTAACCTGCAGAAAGAGTATGGAACCAAGGGCTTTTCGGTGGTTGCTCTTTCTGTTGATCAGGGTGGAGCAAAGGTTGTCAAGCGACTGGTTGAAAAACGCTCTATCAACTATCCAGTGCTGATGGCAGATGGGTCAACGGCCAGAGATTTTGGCGGCGTGGTGGGCATCCCCACCTCTTTTCTGGTCAATAGTAATGGGACCGTGGTGAAGAAGTATCCGGGCTATGTTCCGCATGCTGTGCTTGAAAAAGACATCAAAAAGATAATGAATTAGTATTCATTTTTTCACTGATTTTGGTTGACAACTGTTAGGCACCTTTCTATAGTAACAACTTGAATTGTGGTAGTACTGTTCTGGAAGACTCCAGAAAATTTAAAATCGTTACTGAGGAGAATACAAATGAAAAAAGGTATCGTTTCTGTAGTACTGGCTCTGGCTTTCGCTGTAAGCACCGTAAGTGTTGGTATGGCTGCAAAAGTAAAATGTACCGTTGATACCGTTGAAGGCGACAAAGTAACCATGACCTGCAAGAAAGCTGGCAAGCTGAAGGTTGGTGATGCTGTTACCGTTAAAGGTAAAAAGAAAGCTGCTGCCATCGAGGGTTGCTAATTGACATAACCCAGTTTTTTAGTTAGCTTGCAAGGGCCGATTGATGTTTCATCAATCGGCCCTTTTTGTGTTTTGGGCTATATCCTTCACGGGATAGCAGTAAAAAAGAAGGTCTTCACAGTGCAAGACCAGGGGAGCGGATGTGGAGATCATCAAGGCAATCATACTGGGGGCGCTGCAGGGATTTACCGAGTTTCTGCCCATCTCCAGCTCCGGTCATCTGGTCCTGGGGTCTGAGCTGCTCAACTTCCAGGAACAGGGGCTGGCCTTTGATGTCTTTGTTCATTTCGGCACTCTGGTCTCGGTCTGTATAGTCTTTCGCAAAGAACTGGCTGCCATGCTGGCAGCTCCGCTGGCTGTTTTCCGGGGGCAGGCAGACGAAGAGTTGAAACGTTTCTTTTATTGGGATATCTATGTGGTGGTGGCTACCCTGCCGGCAGTGGCCGCCGGGCTCCTGCTCAAGGATTCCATTGATGGGATTTTCAGCAATATTCTGCTGGTCTACTGCATGCTCTTTGTCACCGGTGTGATCATGTCTGTTACCCACTATCTCAGAGAGAGTAATGTGAGACTGAACTGTCCCCGGGCGCTGCTGATCGGCTGTGCTCAGGCCATGGCGATATTTCCCGGACTTTCCCGTTCAGGTTCCACCATCTTTGCCGGTATGGCCCTGGGGCTCAATCGGGAAACTGTGGCTCGTTTTTCTTTTATCATGTCCATCCCGGCAATACTCGGGGCAGTGGTGCTGCAGTCCAGGGATCTGCTTCAGCATCCTCCTGCAGCCGGCAGTATTACGACGATTGCCGTCGGCATGATTGCCTCTGCGCTTTGTGGATATTTTGCCATTGTCCTGCTCCTTGACATTGTGCGCAGGAATCGATTGCAATATTTTGGCTATTATTGCCTCCTGCTCGCCAGTGGAGGCCTTCTTTATACGCTTATGAACAGTTGATCCTGAAGACTGTTTTTTTGAGAAAATAATGGATATCAGAACGTTACCTGAAGAAGAACGCGAGATTTATAACCGTATCCGTGCGCGCTATAAATTGACATTTGACAAACTGAAAGTAAAAGAGCAGACCCTCCGGCTGCTTAAAATAGCTGATATCGAGGAGTTTCTTGACGGAAAAGATCCCTTTGCCGACGTGACAGAGTTTCCCTTCTGGGTGAAGCTCTGGGAGGCGGCCATGGTCCTTTCCTATGTCCTTGCCTCTCTTCCAGAGCCCAAGGGCAAGAGGCTGCTGGAAATCGGGGCGGGACTCGGGGCCCCGGGGATAGCTGCTTCTTCCTGTGGTTTTGATGTGACCCTTTCCGATTATGAAGATATCATCATGGATTTCCAGAAGGTGAGTGCTGCGGCCTCCGGGCTGAACAATGTGAACTGTGTGCATCTTGACTGGCTTGATCCACCGGAGATGGAGCCCTTTGATGTCCTGGCTGCAGCAGAGGTCCTCTTTCGAGAGGAATTTTTTGAGCCCCTGCTCGGCGTCTTTCAAAAATACCTCAAACCAGGGGGTTCTATCTTTCTGGCCCATGATGCGAAAAGAAAGTGCCTGCCTCTCTTCCTGGAAAGGGCGAAAAAAGATTACCATATAGCCATCAACAAACAGGTAATTCGCAAGGATGGTGAAGAGATTGTCATTATTATTAACCGGCTGCAAGCAAAGGTGTAAGCAGGAGTAATCTCATGTCTCTCTACCCGGTGCATCTGGCAATAGAAGGCCAACTCTGTATGGTCATCGGTGGTGGGAGTGTGGCGACCCGCAAGGTGGAATCCCTCCTGCCCTGTGGTGCTGTGATTCGGGTAATTAGTCCTGTGGCCGGGGACCGGATTGTCGAGCTTGCCGAGGCTGGTCTGCTGGAATGGCAGCAGAGAAACTACCACCAGGGTGATTTGCAGGGGGCAAAACTGGTATTTGCCGCAACAGACAGTCAGGATGTTCAGGATCGCATCGTCCGCGAGGCCAATGGCTCAGGCATCCTGGTGAATGTAGTCACCCGACCTGAGGCCTGCACCTTCCAGGTCCCTGCCTCCCTGCGTCACGGTGACCTGCTGATCACCGTGGCCACCGGCGGTGGCAGTCCGGCTCTCGCTGCCCGTATCAGGCAGGAGTTGGAGCAGATTTACGGGCCTGAGTATGGGCAGCTTGTGGCCTTGATGGCCCAGTTACGCAAGGATGTTGTCCCCTCTGGCGGGGCGCAGGCAGAGCATAAGCGCATCTTTGAAAAAGTTCTGGATGGTGATATCCTTGGTTATATCAGAAAACGAGATTGGCAGGGGCTTGAAGCCCTGCTGCGAACAATTCTGCCCTCTACCATCAATGTGCCGGGTTTGGTGGAGTGCGCCGAGAAAGGTTAAACGGGTCAAGGTGTTTTGATGACGGTTTCATCCCACAGGAGAAGTTATCATGTTGCGTGAGATCAACTACCTTTTATTCAACAGTGTATTGGCTGTCAGTTTTGTGGCCTCTGCTCTCTATCTCGTCTTCTTTTTTTCTCAGCAAAAGAGACTGCGCACCATTGCCAGGAGGATCCTCCTGGTCTCTGGAATACTGCAGAGTCTCTATATCCTCTCCCGTTATCTTATTGCCGGCTATACACCTATTACCTCCCAGCATGAGGCCGTGACCTTTTTTGCCTGGTCCGTGACCTGGGCCTATCTCTCCTTTCGTTGGCGTTATACGGTGATAAATTTTGGTACCTTTGTCTCCTTTATGGTGCTCATTCTGCTCCTGGTGGCAGCCTTTGTCTCGAGGGATTTCATGCCCCTGCCCCCAGCCCTGCAGTCCCTGTGGCTCCCGATCCATGCAAGCATATCTCTCATCTCTTACGGTTTTCTGGCGCTCGGCTTTTGCGGCGGAATCATGTATCTGCTCCAGGAACGGGAATTGAAGTCCAAACGATTTGGTTTTTTCTTCAGCCGCCTGCCCTCCCTCGATGCCCTGGATCAGCTCAACAGTCATTGTCTGCCCATTGGCTTTGCCTTTCTTACCCTGGGAATCATCACCGGTTCTATCTGGGCCCGCCAGGCCTGGGGGACTTACTGGCATTGGGATCCCAAGGAGACCTGGTCTCTTATCACCTGGTTCCTCTATGCAATCCAGATCCATCAGCGTGTTACCGTAGGCTGGCGCGGCAAGCGGGCGGCAGTTATGTCCATCATAGGCTTTTCCTCGGTACTCTTTACCCTCTGGGGAGTCACCTTTCTGCTTGGGGGTATGCACAGCTATGGCCGGTGAGATGATTCTGCTGCTCGGGGTCAACCACAAGAGTACTCCACTCGAGGTGCGTGAAAAGCTGGCCCTGAACAGCGGCTACGAAGAGCCCTTACAGGCCCTGGGTAAAATAGAGGGGATAGGGGAATACTATCTTCTTTCCACCTGTAACCGGGTGGAGATCCTGGTCTCTGCTCGGGGCAATGCCCAGGTAGAGGAGGATCTGGCCAGGTTCCTCTTTGGCGATGCCCTCACTCCTGAGCAGTATGGGAAGTATCTCTATTGCCACCGAAATGAGGAGGCGATTCACCATCTCTTTATGGTGGCTGCCAGCCTGGACTCCATGATCGTGGGTGAGGCCCAGATCCTGGGACAGCTGAAAGAGGCCTATCGCTGGGCAAGTGAAAAGAAATGTACCGGCCCCATCCTCAACAAACTCCTGCACAAGGCCTTTTCCGTGGCCAAGCGGGTGCGCAGTGAGACCTGTATCGGCTCTTCTGCTGTGTCCATCAGCTATGCGGCCATCGAGCTTGCCAAAAAGATATTCGGATCGCTGGAGAATAAGCGGGTGCTGCTTATCGGAGCCGGAGAGATGGCAGAGCTTGCAGCTGAACACCTGGTCGGCAACGGTGCCAAGGATGTGGTGGTGGCCAACAGGACCCTGGAGAGGGCCTTGGACCTGGCCAAACGCTTCAACGGTCATGCCGTGGGCCTGGATGAACTCTTTGACCAGCTGGAACGGGTTGATATTATTGTCAGTTCCACTGGTGCCCCCAATGTCATCCTCCATAAAGACGATGTGAAGCCCTTGATGCGCAATCGTCGCAACAAGCCCCTCTTCTTTATCGATATCGCTGTGCCCCGGGATCTGGATCCTGCTCTCAATGACCTGGACAACGTCTATCTCTACGATATCGATGACCTTAATAACGTGGTGGAGCTGAATAAGGCGGAGCGGGACAAGGAGGCGATCAAGGCAAGCAGGATAGTGGATGAGGAGGCCTTGAAGTTTAAGGAGTGGCTCGCAGGTCTTGCTGTAACGCCCACCATTGCCGCCCTGCGGGAAAAGGGGAACCAGGTCTGCCGCATGGAGCTGGAGCGAACCATACCCCGGCTGCAGAACCTGAGCGCCAAAGAACGTAAAAGCGTGGAGAAAATGGCTGGTGCCATTGTCTCTCGGATGCTCCACGACCCGGTGATCTTTTTAAAAAGCGAGTCCTGCAAGGATCAGTCGGAGATGAAGGTTGATCTCTTTCGGTCCATCTTTGGTCTGGAGAAAAAATGATGGCGTCATAAAAACTCTTCATCTGCTTCGTTACTGCAAATTTTATATCATCACGACGTACTTTAGTACGCCGTGATGATATAAAATTCGCGTGCCTCGCATATGAAGTTTTTTACTTAGCCATCTTTAATTTTGACTTTCACGAATTAATCAAAAAAATAGGTATAATGACCGAAGAGGAGCGCAGGGAGCTGCTGGCCGATGAGTGGCTCATTGTCAGAAACTCCGGGGAAATCCCGGAGATTACTTTTCACTCCTCGCTTTATTACCTGACAGAAGATGAAGAGGGCCCTGGGCTCTGCCTTGCGGAAGAGGAAATTTTGGCCCTGAAAGAGGCTGCCGGAAAGCGTTACCAGGAGATTATCCTCCGGGATATGGACCTGGATAATTTCCATAAGACCATCTATCGGGGAATCCGACGTTCCATCTACAACTGGGAGCGTTATCTGAAATTTTGTCAGAGACAGTCCATCTCCTGTGGTGACTTTCGGCAAACGGTTGCCAGGAATCTTCTTTTTTTTCTGGAGCAGGGGAAAAGTGGTGCTGGAAAGCAGCTGCCCGAAGTCTTTATCAACTGTTCTTTTTTTCAATTGATCTGCTTTGGACAAGAATTGGGACTGGGATTGGAACAGCTGCCAGGGGATATTTATCTCTTTTGCCTGAAACACTGAAGGGGCTGTAAGCGCAGGAGGATTGGCTTTCATGTTCAAGCTACGTTCCGAGAGACAGAGCCTGAAAACCATTCTTACCCCTATTGTCCTGGCTTTGGTGATTGGCTCCCTGGCTGGTCTGGGGGCGGTTGCCTTTAAATTCCTCCTGGAACTGGGTGTCGATTTCCTTTGGGCTGGAGATGGCGCATTTTGTCATCGTTTTGCTGCTGCCCCCTGGTATATGAAGCTTGCTATCCCCTCCCTTGCTGGGCTGGTGGTGGGGGTGATAATCACCTGGCTGGCCCCGGAACTGAAAGGCCCGGGAGTTCCTGAGGTCATGGAGGCCATGGCCCTGTCCGAAGGCAAGATCCGCGGGCGGATAGTGCTCTTGAAAACTGCGGTCACCGCACTCATGATCTCTGCTGGCGGCTCTCTCGGCCGTGAGGGACCCATTGTCCAGATCGGTTCTTCCATCGGCTCAACCATCACTTCCCTGTTACGCATGTCCACGGAACGGCGGCGGCTGGCCGTTGCCTGTGGAGCGGCAGCCGGTATTGCGGCCACCTTTCAGGCCCCCATGGCAGGGACCCTCTTTGTCGTGGAAATCCTGCTCTTTGACCTGGAGGTGATGAACCTCTCCTGTATCGTTATTGCCGCAGTCACCGGTACCCTGATTTCCCGCCCCTTTCTTGAAGGAAGCTCCATCTTTACCATTCCTGAATTTAGCCTGAACCACAGTGCCGAGCTTGGTCTCTATCTCGGCCTGGGACTGATGGCCGGGGTTCTCTCCCTGCTGCTCATGCTGGCAGTGTTTACTCTGCCGCGCTTCTATACCCGGCTGGGCTGTCCTGCCTGGCTTACCCCGGCGTGTGGAGGGCTGCTGGTGGGCTGTGTCGGACTTGTCATGCCCCGTGCCCTGGGTGTTGGCTATGTGACCATCAACGATGCTTTGGCCGGTAATCTCCCCCTCTCTCTCCTTTTGCTCATCCTCTTCTGCAAGCTGGTGGCCACCGGGTTCTCCCTGGGGTCAGGAATGAGTGGTGGTATCTTTGCCCCATCCCTGGTGCTTGGGGCCATGCTTGGGGGCTGTGTGGGCTACCTGGCTCAGGTCATCTGGCCGGGACATACCATCTACCCCGCGCATTATGCCCTCATCGGCATGGGCGCCATGGTTTCCGGGACAACCCTTGCCCCCATCACTGCCATCTTGACCATTTTTGAGCTGACCTACAGTTATCAGGTCATCCTGCCCCTGATGGTGGCCTGTATTACCTCTCTTCTCGTGGTCCGCTTTTTTCATGGTTATTCCATCTATGAAACCAAGCTCCAGCTGCGTGGGGTAAACATTGTGCGTGGACATGATGTGAACCTGTTGCGCTCCATGTGGGTGACCGACCATATGGACAGGGAGTTTCAGACCCTGGAGGAGAGCATGGGGATAAGCGAGGTGATTAAAGACCTTGAGCGAAGCCATTTCCCCCATTTTCTGGTCATGGACAAAGAGGGGCTGCTTCTGGGAGTCCTCACCTTACATGACTTGAAGGGGGCAATGGCCCACCCGGACAGGCTGCATCCTGGCATGTGTGCTGGTGATTTCATGAGTCGGGACGTGATCACGGTGAGTGAACATGATGATATGGAGCGCGTCTTCCACCTCTTTGCCAAGCACCCCTATACCTTGATGCCGGTGGTGCGGGCCAATAATCCGCGTAAGGCAGTGGGGGTAATCCGGGAGTCAAGCCTTGTTGCTGCCTACGGAGAACATGTGCTGAAACAGAATTTACGCGGCTGACTAAGGGAGATGAGATAAATAAGCCATTGGTAACAGGAGAAAAAGAGGGTATACTTTTTGGGTGAGGAGTGCATGTCGACTCCTGAATTTAGAATACTATTTTTAAAAGGAGACAATGATGCCCTATGTCAATATTCGGGTGGCAGGAAAGTTGAGTAGAGAACAGAAGGGTCGTGTCTGTCAGGGGGTGACCGATGTGATAGCCAGGGAAGCTGGAAAGCCGCCGGAATCGATTCTGATTTTTCTCGATGAGGTGGACCATGAAAATATTGCCAAGGGTGGTACCCTGCTCCAGTCACCCAAATAGGCGATGATGAATTCCCGGAAGCGACTGGAGGAGTTACGGCAACTCCTCACTGAACATTCTTATCGTTATTACGTTCTTGATGACCCGACGATCTCTGATGGTGAGTATGACCGTTTTTTTCAGGAGTTGCTGGAGATTGAGAGGAAACACCCGGAATGGGTCACTCCTGATTCTCCCAGCCTGCGCGTTGGCGCTGCCCCCCTGGATAAATTTGACCAGGTGGAGCATCGCATACCCATGCTCAGCCTGGAAAATGCATTTGACGACCAGGACCTTCACGCCTTTGAAGATCGCCTACTCCGTTTCCTTCTCCAGGATGCTCCTCCGGCCTACATGACCGAGCCCAAACTGGACGGTCTGGCTGTGGAGCTGGTCTATGAAGAGGGCCTCCTGGTCCAGGGCAGCACCCGGGGTGATGGCACAGTGGGGGAGGATATTACTGCCCAGCTGCGCACCGTTGCCTCCATTCCCTTGCGCCTTCGTAATACCACTGTCCAGCGTCTTGAAGTTCGGGGAGAGGTCTTTATGGACCGCAAGGGCCTTGATGCGTTGAACCGGCAGCGAACTGCAGTCGGGGAGCCGCTCTTTGCCAATCCGCGCAACGCTGCGGCCGGTTCCCTGCGCCAGCTTGATCCTGCAATTACAGCTCAGCGGCCCCTTCGTTTTTTCGTCTACGGGGTTTCAGAGCCACTGCTCACCGGATGTCTGAGCCAGGGGGAGCTGCTGGAATTTCTTGCCGGCCTCGGGCTGCCGGTCAACTCCCATGTGCAATTCTGTCCTGATATGGAGTCTGTGATCAGTCGTTTTTCCGATCTTGCCTCCCTGCGCCATGAACTGGCCTATGAAATCGACGGCATGGTGGTGAAGGTCAATGACTTTTCTCTACAGAACCGGCTGGGGAGCAAGGCCAGGGCCCCGCGTTGGGCCATTGCCTGTAAATTTCCGGCCATTCAGGCCACCACCAGGATTATGGCTGTGGAGTTTCAGGTAGGGCGGACCGGGGCAGTGACTCCGGTGGCCATCCTGGATCCTGTGGATGTGGGTGGAGCCATGGTCAGCAGGGCCACCCTCCATAATAGTGATGAGATTGAGCGTAAAGATTTACATACAGGAGACACTGTTCTCATTCAGCGGGCCGGGGATGTGATTCCGGAGATTGTCAAGGCCGTGGCAGAGAAACGCGACGGATCTGAGCAGCCCATTATCATGCCTGATTTCTGTCCGGTCTGTTCCCATCCCCTTGTCAAACCAGAAGGAGAGGCCGTTACCCGCTGCTTGAATCCCCACTGCCCGGCGCAGCGCCTTCGCTCTCTGGTGCATTTCTGTTCCAAGGCCGGGCTTGATATCGAGGGGCTGGGGAAGAAGAGTGTGGAGCAGCTCTTTGAGTTGCAGCTGATTCGTGACCTTCCTGATATCTTTCTTCTGCAAAAGGAAGATCTGGCATCCCTTGAGGGCTGGGGCGAAAGGTCTGCTGAAAATGTTCTTACTGCTACCCGTCAGGCCAGGACACCGTCCTTGTTCAAATTTCTGGCAGCCCTGGGGATTCGCTATGTGGGGGAGGTGACGGCAAGTCTGCTGGAGCGCTCTTTTCACTGCCTGGAGAGGCTCATTGAGGCTACAGTGGATGACCTTGTTGAAGTTGAGGGCCTGGGCGAGCAGGCTGCCAATTCCATTGTTGAGTACTTCTCTGATTCTTCAGTTCAGCTAATGTTTGACCGATTCAAAGAGGCTGGGGTGCATCCTCAGGTTGCAAGGCCGATGGAAGAGAAACGCCTTCTCAGTGGTGAGGTACTTCTTTTTACCGGCACCCTGAAGCAACTGTCACGAACTGAGGCCAAAAAGTTGGTGAAGGACAATGGCGGCCAGATTGCCAGTGGGGTGACCAAGAAACTGACCTGTCTGGTGGTGGGTGAAAAACCCGGGTCCAAGCTGAAAAAGGCACAGGATATGGGAAAGAAGGTCTTGACTGAAGAGGAATTTCTCCTCTTGCTGGCCTCTGCTTAACTGGTGCCAGGAAAAGCATCTGAGAGCCTTAAAGGAGTTTGCTGTGAAACGTGTATTGAAGTGGTCTATGATGGTTGTTCTCGCCGGTGTGGTGATCGTTGCCGGACTCATACTACTCCTGCCTCTGGTCTTGGATCCCAATGACTATAAGGCAAAGATATCGGACCTGGTATACGACAAGAGCGGCTACCGGTTGGAAATTCCAGGAAAGATCGGATTGCAGGTAACACCGGGTCTTGATTTTCTTTTTTCCCTGGGACAGGTTCGCGTCCTTTCCGGACCGGATTTTCCCGATGCCATCCTCCTGGCCAGTGAGGAGGCGAGGGTGGAGCTGGCACTCTGGCCTCTGCTGCGGGAAAAACGGCTGCAACTTCAAGGAGTGCGTCTGCACGGAGTGTACTGCAATCTGATCCGCGATAGGGCAGGGAAGGGGAACTGGGAACTGCCTGCGCCTGCACCCGTTGCAGTTCCAGGCCCCCAAAGCAAGAAAGCTGCTCCTCCGCAGCAGCAGGCAGCTGCCAGGGAGAAGAGGGTGCCAGGACTGGATCTTGGTTCCCTGAAGTTGTCCCGGATCACGGTCCGTTACGAGGACCAGCAGGCAGGAAAGATTGTTGAACTCAAGGAGTTGAGTGTGGACACCGGCCGGGTGCAGGATGGCCTTCCCTTCCATCTCCAGTCCACCTTTATCCTGGCCTCTTCCGGAAGCGGCAACAGTGTCCTGTCCATGGAGAGTAAACTGGAAACAGAAGTGGTTTTTTCTCTGGCCGGTAAGACGGTTCAGTTTGACAAGTTCTCCCTTGTCAATAGAATCAATGCATTCGGTATGCAGGAGACAGCATTCAAGCTTGCAGGAAGTGGATCTCTGGATCTGCAGCAGAGAAAGGTGGTGACCGATGGCCTGACCCTTGCCAGCGGTGACCTCTCTCTTGTTGTCAGGGCAGAGGTGAGCGATTTTGCCGGACCTGTCTTTCAGGGCACGCTCCAGGTGCCTGAGTGTTCCTTAAGAGAGTTTCTGGAACAGAACAATTTCGGCCAGCCTGCCTGGAAGGATGACTCTGCCCTGCGCCAGTTTGGCCTCTCTCTTGGGTTTCAGGGAGAGGGGAAGACCATAACCGTTACCGATATCCAGGCCCTGCTCGACGGGGCCCATGCCCAGGGGAGTCTTGTCCTTGTTGATCCTGCCCATCCTGCCTATGATTTGAAGATGCACCTGGATCGCCTTGATCTTGACCGCTATGCAATCCTGCCCCCCCAGAGTGCAACTCCTTCTCCTCCTTCCACAAAGGAAGAGAGTAGAGGTGCAACATCAAAGGTTTCCGCGCAGAAGGTTTCCGTTCAGAAAGCAGCGTCTCTGCAGCCCCTCTTTCCGGTGGAGCTGATCAAAGGGCTGGATTTTCATCTGGACATGACCGCGGATTCCATGAAAAGCAGCGGAGTTGAGTTGAGCCGGGTGAAGCTCAAGGCCCAGGGAAAGGATGGCCTGGTTGAACTCAAACCCTTCCAGGCAGAACTCTACAGCGGGACGGTCTCGGCAGAGGCGACATTGGATGTGCGGGGAAACACGCCGCGCATGGTGCTGAAAAAGGAGCTTGATCATGTCCATGTCGCCCCTCTGCTGCGTGATATGACTGGCAGGGAGGAACTGAGCGGCATTGCTGTCCTGTCACTCCAGCTGACCAGCAGCGGGAACAGCAGGGAGGCCATTGTTCGCCATGCCAATGGAAAACTCCAGCTGGCTCTGCAGGATGGGGAGATCAAAAGGTTGCGTATTCTCAAGGTGATCCGCCAGGCCAAGGCCCTGTATAAGGGGGAACAGGTTGTGCATGCAGCTGTTGATGAACCCACTGCTTTTGCCCATATCAGCGCCAGCGGGCTGATCAAAGAAGGGATCTTTTATAATGATGATCTCAAAGCAAATTCTGATCTCATGAAGGTCACCGGCAAGGGGGAAGTGGATTTTGCAGACGAGCAGGTAGACTACCTTCTCAATATATACCTCAGTAGAGGACTAGATCGGGATGAACGATCCGGCAAGGCTGAATATAGCAGGGATCCTGTCCCTTACCGAATTAAGGGAAAATTCTCAGAATTGAAAGAAGAGGCTGACGTGGTAGGTCTCTTAAAATCACAGGCCCAAAATCTTCTCATGAAAGAGCTGCAGAAACAGCTGAACAAGGGGGACGAGGGAGAGAAGCAGGGCGAAAAAAAAGACACCACCCAGCAGCTTCTGGAGAAAGGCCTGAAAAGTCTATTCGGGAATTAGTGTTTATCCGAAAACGCTCCTTCCAGTATATCGAAGGGGGAGGCGGGAGACGGTTTCCCTGGAAAATATTCCAGCAAGGTGTCATACTTTGGTCTATAGAGGAAAAAAGTTGGGAAACGCTTGAGCGGGGTTAAAACTATTTTGCCGTCATGATACCAATTGCCTGTTCATAAACGACCTTTTTCTCCTAACTCTTGGTTGCTTTTAAAACTTAATCCTCGAAACATCCATATATGCACCCCAAGACCACTTCTACCCCTAGTGAGGGTGATTCCTGCGGGGGCCCCTGCGGTAAAATTCATCGAGCGCCTCGATTGAGAAGGAAACATTTCATTTATGGACAGACACTAACTGAAGCAGCGCTTGTTTTTTATGTATTCTCCTAAACTCATATCCTTTCTGCTCATAGGCATAGGGGCTATTTTTGTGCTGGCTGCCATTGTTGCAGGGTTGCAGCTCAGAAATGCATTGCCCCCGTTGTTGCGAAACAGATGGCTGCAGCTTATCGGGCTTATGGTCTTCTTTTTTTGTGGTCATCTGTTGGTAACCTATCTTCTCTGGCACGATTTTGCCTTCCCCCACCTTCTCATTGCTGCAAGTATTTTTTTTAGCGGATTTTTTGCCCTTCTTCTTATTGCTCATATAAAGGCATCTGCAAAAATACTCATGGAGAGTGAGATAAAATTTACCAGGGCCACTAAAATACTCAAACTCAAGGACAGCAGGCTGGACAGGGAAATAACAGCCCGTTCCCAAACAGAGGCGGAACTGGAGCGGACCAATACTCTTTTTCTCAAAGATCTCTTTGAAATGATGATAGAGGTTCTGGCCAATCGAGACCAGTATACCTTTGATCATGCCCATCATGTGGCAACGATTTCTCACAGCATCGGAGAGCAAATGGGACTTCCGGCTGACCAGCTTGAAATCCTGGAACTCGGCTGCCTGATCCATGATATTGGCAAAACTGCTATTCCCGACGACGTACTCTTAAAACCCGACCAGTTTGATTGTCAGGACAGAAAGATCATGGATTATCATCCGTTGATAGGGGCTAAGCTTATTTCCCGGCATATACAGGACGACAGAATCACCGACATCATTCTTCAACACCATGAGCGTCTTGATGGAAGCGGTTATCCTTTTGGTCTCAAGGGGGAAGATATAGGAATTCTGCCCCGCATCGTTGCTGTGGCTGACACCTATGATGCTCTTATTTCCCACCGGCCCTATAAGTTGTCGTTTTCCAGCGAAAAAGCGCTGGAGCTTCTCTGGGATGAAGCAGAGGCAGGGGTGTTGGATAAGAAGGTTGTTGAAAGTTTCAGCAAGGTTATAGAGTCGCTCAAGGTACTGAAGTCAAGCCAGCCGATTACCGCAGGATTTATGAAAGAAGTTGAACTGTTTCGCAGCCGCACCTATTTTCGGGAACCGCTGACTGATTTCTATAATTATCGTTATCTCCTCTCCTTGGACGATGCCAGGCTGCTGAAAAAAGATTCTCTTTCCTATGACCTGATTCTGATCCGATTCCCTGGATTTGATAAGCTGCAGCTCGATATCGGCTACGCAGTGGCAGACCAGGTTGTTGATGAGCTTGGCCATGAACTCCTTGAAATAACAACAGTATTTGGCAATGAGCGGGAATATTACGACGGTTCGGTTATGCTGTTTAGAAAGAGCCTTGATTATCTGATCTATGCGGAGTGCGAAGAACAATACAGCCGTTCCAAGTTACTTGAGCAGATCAGCCGCATGCTGGACAAGGCAGAGAATGACTGGCACCTTCTCTATATTCTCTACTCACATCAATTTGCCCCTGGAACTCCTATGGTACAGGCAATCTGCAGTCTTTTTGATCAGACCAGCAGCGAAACCGACTCGTGTGGGGTTGTGCCATTATCCTCTGGGTCCACTGATCCTGAACCGACGACACCCCAATGATTCTTTTCTCATTCCATTGCCGTGTCGACAGGATGTTGCAGGTGACGGGAGGGAATGATCACCCTTGGCGGGGAACACCCTGGCAGATGATATAATTTTCTTGTGGCGAATAGAAATTTGTGAGAAAATTCAGTAGGGAAACAATAACCACTACCTATCAGGAGATGCTATGAATAGAATCGAACGGATTAACAAGATTGTGACCCCCATTGATTTTTCAGATAATTCCAGGATAATTGCAGAGTCTGCTGCCTTTATAGCTGGAAGTTTCAAGGCCGCCTTGGCCTTTGTCTTTGTTGTGCAGAAGTTTGAAGATTATTCAGGCTTTTTTGTTCCACAGATGAATATTCCCGATTTTGAACAGGACCTCTTTGACCAGGCAGAGGAGAAGATGAAATCCTTTTGCCAGGAGATGGAGCAGTTTGTTCAGGGGAAAGGGGTGACCGAGGTGAGCGGCAAGGTACTGGTGGGCGATGTGGCGGAGAAGATCATTGCCTATACCGAAGAGCAGAAGGGTGACCTCATTGCCATGGGTACCCATGGTTACAAGGGCTTGGAAAAGATCATGTTCGGCAGTGTGGCCGACAAGGTCGTCAAAACTGCATTATGCCCGGTTTTGACTATAAATCCCTATACCTGCGGCACCGAGAGTGAGGAGGCTGAGTAAAACGAAGCGCAGAATATCGAACAGGCATCCGTAGACTCCGAAGGATGTCGAATAGCGGAGTAAAAAATTTTACCATTCGCTATCCCTTGTTCGATGTTTTTTTACAGTTGAGAACAGCAAACAGTTCTCCTCATCTCTCCTCATCCCTGCACAGGGCCAGAATTCCATGACACAGGCCGCCTGTTTTCGGTGATGCTGATGGGGCACGGAAGAGGTTGTCCAGGGAGATATTGGCCAGAAACTGGAGGTCCAGCTTCCGACGGCCGAAGCGTTTTTCCGGGAAATGATAGTCGACGATCTCGTTCCAGTCGCGTGCCAGAATGCCGGCGTCAGGGAGCAGGGCCACCGGATCGACAAGATCGAGATATCCCTGCTTGACCATGGCCGCGAGTTGTGCCGTGATGGATTCGCGCAAGGAGGCCGCTTCTTTCTGAAAGGCCTGGATACGCTCCATGGCATCCTCCTCCCTCATATACATCTGTCCTGGGAGATCCAGCAGCAGCAGGGGGACTGATATGCGTCCGCTCTGAGCTTCATAGCGATTGATGAGAAGCTCTGCTGCCTCTTCCTGACAGGTGGTCCAGAGCCAGTAGTCCTCGGGAAGTGTTCCGGAAGCATAGAGGGTTTTCCATGCCTGAAAACGTCTTTTGATGGTTCCTGGCCGTGGTTGTCCCATCTTGGCCTTGATGCGCAGCAGTTCGGCAAAGGGATCTTCCTCATCCCCTGTCTCACCTTCTGTTTCTCCCTTCAGGTCCTGGAAAAGTGCAAGCTCATCACTATCAATGTCCGAGAGTTTTTCGGCAAGTTCAGCCTCTTCCCGATCCAGGATCTCGGCCAGGGCAAGGACAAGACGTGCCTGCCAGAGTTCTTCTCCCTGGTCGTCTTTTTCCGTTTCCTGGCAGCTCAGTCCCTTACCATCGAGAAGATTGGTCATAATGGCCTGGCTGCTGTGATCCCCACTCTCCTGCTCTTTTGAAAGATGGGCAAGGGTCAGGCTGCTTAACTGCTCGGCGTAGCTGTCTTTTCTGGTTCTGATTTCCTGAATCAGACAGAGGAAGCGGTCACGGTTTTCGCCTAAGGGGGATGGAGTATGGACTTGACAGATCCCTCGTTCCATGAAAAGATCGCTGTTTGAAGGTTGATCTGTTTCTGTGTCATCTGCTTCCACCGGTTGCAGCAGATGCAGGGTGTCGGGCAGCAGGAGAAGACAGTGCCGCAGGTGGCGGGGAAGGGCAGTTTGCGGGAAATAAAGACTATTGAGAGATTGCATATGGAAACGACCAAAGGAAAAGTATCATTTTACGTTACAGCGATAGCCTACGTGCTCTTTAATCTGCGTATTGGACAGGATCCAATGAGCACCATCCAGGCCACGCTGCTGCAGATTCTGCAGACAGCTCCCTATGTGATTGGAATTACCTGTGTGGTTGTTGCCATTGTCCAGTATATGGCCGAGGGCGAAAAGGTGCCTTGGCCCCAGCGCTTCAGATTATTTTTCACAATAGGAATTTTTGCCGGACTTGTCTATGCAATTTATGAGTATACCGGTGCCGGACTTCCTCAATAGGTTGGCCCTGAAAATTTCAGTTTTCCGTTTATCCTGAACAGAGGGGCAGGGGCTGAAGGTTTCTCCTCCCCACTTCCACTATCAACTCACAATCATACCTTTCTGCCGTAGATATACTGGCCGCATATCCTGTCCGGGAATTCTGCAATATCCGGAAAATGTCCCCATTGGGCAAAGCCGTTTTTTTTCAGGATGGCGATGCTGGGGAGGTTGATGTCGAGGAGGATGGCATAGAGGTTGTGGAGCCCCAGGCCTGGCGCCTCCTGCAGGGCATGGCTGATGAGTCTCTGGCCGATTCCCCGGCCCAGAGAGTTATGTTCCACATAATAACTGATTTCAGCAACGTGTTGCAGGGCCTTTCTTCCCCGTCGATGGGCACTGAGGCTGCACCAGCCGGTGATCCCCTTCTCTTCCTCCATAACAAAGATGGGGTACTGGTCAGGAGTGTGCTCGGCAAACCATTCCCTTCGCTCATCCACTATGAGTGGTTCAACGTCTGCCGTGCAGTCCCCCTCTTCCACTGCTTGATTGTAGATGGCAACAATCTGTTTCAGGTCGTCTGGCGTGGCATTACGTATTTGCATGGCTGATAGAAGAGGGCTATAGTGTGAGAAGAGTTGTTTTGGGTTTGGTTTTGACTTCGGGCCGGTCAATGTTCCTTTTGCACATCGAGCGTTCAGGTTATATCCCCAAAGGTGATTCAGGTTTAAATGGATTCCCAATATTTTCAGCCACAATGTACGGCATGAGCCCCTCTGAGTCAAGCAGGCCTTAGTTCCGGAAAGAGTAGTTAAACCTATCATCCTGTCACTCCCATGTTTTATCTCCATCTCTCCAACAGGACTGAAAATCTGATCCGCCACCTGGCTGAAGTCCTGGGGCTTGATGAGGAACGTGATCCCTTTAGCAGGGAGTATTTTCTCATCCAGAGTCAGGGGATGGAGCGTATGCTCTCCCAGCGCCTTGCTGATACCTTTACCTCCTGGTGCAATTACCAGTATATGCTGCCCACCCGTTTTTTTGCCTTGATGGGTGACCGCCTTGATGTGGCTGCAGGGCCGGAAGACTATGAGCGTGAGAAGGTCTGCTGGCACCTGGAAAATATCCTGCGCAGGGTTGAGGGGAATCGGTTCGAGCCTCTCCTTCGCTATGTTGCAGGTGATAGCAGCGGCATGAAACGCTACCAGCTGGCCCAGCAGCTGGCCTATGTCTTTGATCAGTACCAGATCATGAGACCGGCCATGATCGATGGCTGGGAGCAGGGAAAGCTGTCCACCCGCAACCCTGCCGAGAACTACCAGATGGATCTCTGGGGTCTGCTCGGTAAAGAGATCGGTCATTTCCGGCATCGCGGGGTCTTCCTCCAGGATTTGATCAAAGTGCTGGGAGGCGATGATGATTTTTCCTTGCTCTTGCCAAAGAGACTTTCCGTCTTTGGTCTGCACTCTCTTCCCCCTCTGCTCCTCAACTGTCTGCAGGGGCTGGCCCGTCACTGTGAGGTGCATTTCTATCTCCTCTCTCCCTGCGAAAATTACTGGACAGAACAGGGGACGCCGCAGGCGCTGCTCCGCAAAAACATAACATCTCTGCAGCGGGGAGAGGTGGTGACGGAAGTGCAGGCCGGGGGGCACCCTCTGCTCGGCTCCCTTGGCCAGCAGGGAAGAGAGTTTCAGAACATGCTCCTGGAGGATGTGGATTTTTCCATGGAGTTCAGGAGCTTTGAGGATCCTTTGCAGCAAGCTGCGCCCTCTCTTCTCCACCGACTGCAGTCTGACCTGCTCAAGGGAGAGATGGTTGTGGAAAAAAACCCTTTGCCTAAGGATGATTCCCTCATTGTCACCTCCGCCCATTCTCCCCACCGGGAGATGATGATCCTCAAAGATCGCATCCTGCACTGGCTTGATCAGGATCCAGACCTGGAGTTGCGGGATATGGTGGTCATGGCTCCTGATATCCAGGAGTACAGCGGGCTGATCCCTGCGGTCTTTGATGATATTCCCCACTCCATTGCCGACAGGAACCCATCAATAAGGAATCCATGCATCGGTGTCTTTCTCCAGTTTCTCACGCTCTGTTCCAGTCGTTTTGGCTGGAGTGAGGTCCTGGATCTCCTGGAGAGGGCAGAGGTGTATCCGCGTTTTGAGATTCAGGAGGGTGATCTTGAACTGATTCGTCACTGGGTTGTCTCTTCAGGAATTCGTTGGGGCCTTTCAGGTGCGCAGCGAGGGGAGATAGGTCTGCCGGAGAGGGAGGAATGCACCTGGCAGAGCGGATTGGAACGATTGATGATGGGGCTGGCTGTTGGAGGTTCAGAGGCTGTGGGAGGGATTCTGCCCTACGAAGAAATTGAGGGGAGTATGGCTGCACCCCTTGGCGGCCTTTCTCTTTTTCTTGAGACCCTGGAAGAGGCACGAGATGCATTCTCCAGGCCTCACAGTCTGGAGGAGTGGGCTGCCCTCCTTGCAGATTATGTGGACAGGATTCTTGTGGAAGATGGGGGTGATAATCTGGTTGAACTCCACATCCTGCTGGCAGAACTTGGTCGGGCATACGGAAGTCTTCATGCACAGCCCATGACCTTTGAAGTCATTCGCTCCTGGGTGGATGGCGCTGCCAAGGAAAAAAAGAGCAGTTCCGGATTTCTGCGCGGGCAGCTCACCTTCTGTTCCATGCTGCCCATGCGCTCGATTCCTTTCCAGAAGGTCTGCCTGGTTGGCTTGAACGACACGGTGTTTCCCAAGAACGATCGACACCCCCCTTTTGACCTTCTCGGGGATTCTTTCCTTCCCGGTGACCGTTCCCGGCGCAGTGACGATCGTTATCAGTTTCTCGAAGCAATCCTTTCTGCAAGAAGTTCTCTCTATCTGAGTTTTGTGGGCCAGTCCATACGCAACAATGAGAAAAAACCGCCCTCTGTTGTGGTCTCCGAGTTAATAGAATTGGCTCAGTTGTATAATGTTGATGGCTTGGTGGATGAACATCCGCTGCATGGATTCTCGCAAAAATATTTTTCCGGGAAGACTCCTTTTTTTAGTTATAATCAATCACTTGCTGAGGTAACTTCTGCTCTGCAGAAGCCCTCTGCTGCGCCTGGTCCCTGGTGGGACGGAATCCTTGATTTTTCAGTGAGGGAAGTGATCACGGTTGCTGACCTGTTTTCTTATTTCCGCAACCCTCAGAAGTGGTTTGTGCAAAATATTCTGGGTGTTCGATTGAATTCTGCTGCGGCCTCTCTTGCGGAAAGTGAACCCTTTGTCCTTGATCCACTGCAGAATTACCTGGTGGAGCAGGATCTGGTGGATGGAGGGCTTAAGGGACAGGAGGGTGAGCAGTTGCGTCATCTGCTGCAGGCAGGTGGGCAATGGCCCCTTGGCAGACCCGGGCAGATGGGTTTTGAAAAAAAGAGAGAAGAACTCCAGCCCTTTGTTGCCAGGCTTATGGCACAGGAAGAAGCAGGGAGAGTGGTTGACTGTCTGGTGGATCTGCAGCTGGATGGGCTGCAGCTGCTGGGCAGGCTTGGCTCTTTGTATGCAAACGGCTCTTTTCTCACCCGCTATGCAGCACTGAAAGGAAAAGATCTGTTGGGTGGGTGGATTCACCATTGCCTGGCAACGGCCTGTCTGGGCAGGGAAACAGAGACAAGGATAGTGGCAAAAGACTATGAAGTTGTCTTTCCGGCAGGAAGCGCAGGGGAAGAGGATCTGAAAATGCTGCTCTCCTTATTCCTGGCAGGGCAACAGGCACCTTCTCCCCTTCTTCTGGAACCTGCCTGGGCCTATGTGCAGCAGCTGGAGAAAACCAAGAAGAGCGGCAGAGGCAATCCCTGGACAAAGGCGGCGGGAATTTTTGATCGTGCCCTGGAAAAAGGAACAGAGCAGGAATGGGCTTTGCTGTACCAGGGACAGAGCACGGAACATGTGTTGGGGAAGGAGTTTGTTGATCTGAGTGAACAGTTTTTGCAATCTGTCTGGAGCAGGGCGAATGTCACAGCAATTTGAGATCTTCGACGCTGCTGCCCATCCCCTGCACCAGGGGGTGAATGTGGTGGAGGCCAGCGCCGGTACAGGAAAAACCTTTGCCATTGCCATGCTCGTTTTGCGCTTTGTCGCCGAGTTTGGGGTCCCGGTGGAAGAGCTGCTGGTGGTCAGTTATACCCGGGCAGCCACTGAAGAGTTGCGGGCAAGGATCCGGAAGAGGTTGCTGGAAGCCAGAGATCTCCTGCGGGAAGAAGGGGCAATGGATGATGAGGTGCTCTTTCGTTGTCTTGATCAACTTCCAGACAAGCGGCTGGCTTTGGAGCGTCTTGAGCTGGCCCTGCTTGATATGGATCGGGCCTCGGTCTTTACCATTCACGGTTTCTGCCAGCGCATGCTCCAGGAGCAGGCCCTGGAGAGCGGTCAGCCCTTTGATATGGAGTTGACCGCTGATACCAGACAGGCCACCCAGGAACTTGTGGATGATTACTGGCGGAAGGGGCTCTATGGGCTGCAGCCTTTTCACTGCTCCCTCTTTCTCAATCATTATGGGAGCCCACAGGCATTATATGAGAGTGTTTGTGCTGTCAGGTCAGAGGATAGTCTTGAGCCGGCAGACAGGATAGCCCCTGGCCAGGCATTACAGCAGGTGGATGAGGCCCTGCATTCGCTTATCAGTTGGTGGCAGTCCGCAGCTCTCTCCCTCGAACACTCTTTTAAAGGGGCCCTTGGCCAGGGAATGTTCAAGAAGGGCTTTGCAGAAAATTTTGATTCCTGGTGGCAGCATTGTCATTCCTTTTTTGGAGGGAGCAGCCTCTCTCTTCCACCTGGTCTGGAATATCTTGGCATGCCGGGACTTATGCAGGAACTGAACGGTACCAGACTGCGGGGGGAAGCAAAAAAAGAGGCCTTTCTTCAGGACTGGCCTTTGGCAGGATCGACTCTTGAAACGTTTCTTGAGGCCTGTCAGCGAGCAGTTCTCTCTCTGCGTATTGGACTTGCCCTGGAGCTGCAGACCGGTCTCAGAGAACGCCTGAACGGGCAGGGTCGTTTCTCCTTTGACGACCTTGTGGTTCTTCTGGCCCAGGCCCTGGAGAAAAAAGAGGGGCGGGAGTTGCAGGAGCTGCTGGCAGGCCGCTTCAAGGTGGCACTGATTGATGAATTCCAGGATACGGATTCTGCCCAGTATCGTATCTTTTCCACGCTGTTTGGCAAGGGAAAACACTTTCTCTACCTCATCGGTGATCCAAAACAGGCAATCTATAAGTTTCGCGGGGCAGATATCTATGCCTATTTTCAGGCCCGTAAATCAGCAGATCACACCCTTGGCCTGGGAAGGAATTACCGTTCCAGTCCCTTGCTGGTGCAGGCGGTCAACAATCTGTTTTTGAAAAAAGAGGACTCTTTTGTCTTTGCAGATCTTCCTTACAATGAGGTCTCTGCTGCCCAGCCGCCTGAACGGTTAAGGCTGTGGCAGGGGGATGAGGTGGAGGCCGCCATGGTTTACTGCAGCCTCGAATCTTTCCATGAAGATGGTGTGAAGAAGTGGAGTTCTGGGAACTGCGAAAAGCGAATCCAGTCCTATGTGGTGACAGAGATCAGAAATCTGATTGAAAACTGCATACTTGTTCCGGGTTCGGGCTCCGGCGAAAAGAGGCGGGTTTCTGCCGGTGACATTGCGGTGTTGGTGCGAACCAACAAGCAGGCAGAGGCCTTTCAGGAGCTCCTGGCCATGGCAGGTATCCCGGCAGTCATGTCCAGCCGCAAGACAGTGTTTGCAACAAAAGAATGCCGGGATCTGCTGCTGGTGAGTATGGCTGTGGCATCACCCTCTGATGTCAGGCTGTTGCGTACGGCCTTGAGCTGCAGATGGTTTGGCATGGACGGGCGCACGCTCTATGGGCAGGTGGAGGATGAGAAGAGTATGGAGGCGTGGATGGATCGTTTTCATGACTACCATCGCCTCTGGCAGGAGAAAGGGTTTCTGGGCATGATGAACAGCCTCTTTGTCCGGGAGTCGGTCTTTCAATCATTCTCCGGCCATCTCTTGGCCGAACGGCAGATCTCCAATCTTATGCATCTGGTGGAGCTGGTGCAGGAGGCGGAGAGCAGCGAAAATTTTGCCATCCCCCATACCCTGCAATACCTCTCTTCCACCATGGAAGAAAGCGGCGGCGGGGAACATGCAGAGCTGCGGCTGGAAAGTGATGAGCTGGCCGTCAAGGTGGTGACCATGCATGCGGTAAAGGGACTGGAATACCCCATCGTGTTCTGTCCTTACCTCTGGTATCGCTCAGGACGGCTGCAGCACGAGAAAGATTGCCTCAGCTGTCACGGTGAGCAGGGGCAGCTGGTGACAGATCTGGGATCGATTGATTTTGCAGAAAGACGAGAAGAGGCCCTGGAGGAGGAGCTTGCCGAAGAGGTGAGGCTGCTCTATGTGGCACTGACCCGGGCTGCCTGCTGCTGCTATGGCTTCTGGGCAGATGTGGGAGGCAGTAGATATATTGCCCCTTCACGGGATTCTGCTCTCTCCTGGGTGTTGTCTCTGGCTGCCTGTGAGGATATCCATGGGCAGGCAGAGCGGATTGCTGCGCTCTGTGACGGAGAGACTGCCAGCTTGCGGAGACTGGCGCCGCAGGCTGTGGAAGAAGCGGGCCAGGAGCCGGAGCGTCCTGAAGCTGCCCCTTTATCGTGCAGGACTTTTTCTCGCTCCTCTCTGCCGGGAGAGTGGCTGATGAGTAGTTATTCGGCCCTGGCTGGACCGAGCCACTCTTTTGCCGCCCCCCCTGCGCCGCCGCAAGGCGCCCCTGGACAAGGAACAGAATCCCGGCGAATTATTGATCTGCCCCTTGGGGCCGGACTTGGCAATGTGGTGCATGGACTGCTGGAAGATCTCCCTTTTTCCCTCCTGGCTGCGGGCGACGCGTATGAGGAAGAAGTCGTTCACCAGTGCCGTTCTTTCGGGGTGGAGGCTGATACGGAAAACATCAAACTCCTGCTCCAGGCCGTAACCAGAACTCCACTGGGCCTTGGGGGTGCACAGGAATCGTTCTGCCTGGCTGACCTGGAAGAACAAGATGTGCTCAAAGAGATGCCGTTCTACTTCCATCTCCGCGAGGAGTCCACTGGCCGGATCAATGAGCTGCTTGGTTCATCAGAGGTGGTGCAGCCCATAGCGGAGCGGAGGTTAAAGGGGTATCTCACTGGCTTTGTCGACCTGGTTTGCCGCCATGGGGGCAAGTATTATATCATGGACTATAAGACCAACTATCTGGGCGATCGTTTTGCAGATTACCATGCAGATGCCCTTGTCGCGGCCATGCGTGATCACAATTATGGCCTGCAGTACTGGATCTATACCCTGGTCCTCCATCGCTTCCTTGCAAACACGCTTCCGGCCTATGCATATGAACAGGACTTTGGTGGGGTTGTCTACCTTTTTGCCAGGGGGATGAGCCCTGGGCTCCCGGGAAACGGGCTGTTTCATGACCGGCCCCAGGTTGCCGTGCTGGATGAACTGCATAACTGTCTGGGAGGCGACTGATGGAAGAAGAGAAACTACGCCTCCTGGATAGCCAGTTTGCAAAGTTCCTGGCAAAGCGCTCACTGCTTGCAGGAAACAACCGGCAGCAGTTTAGAGAGTTGATCTGTAAGCTCTCCATGAGCCTGGCTGCAGGTGATAGCTGTCTTTTGCTGACAGAGGAGGAAGAAGAGCTGGTAGGACGATCGGGGATGGCAGGTGAAGGAGCAAACCCTCTGGTTGTCTGGCAGCAGCGTTTGTATCTGCAGCGAATTTTTGCCCATGAGAAGCGCTTGGCAGAGCAGCTGCTCCATTTGACCCATGATGCAAAACCCGTAGCCGGGAAATCATCCCTGCTCGATACACTCTTTACCGGAATTGGTGGCAAGGAAACCGACTGGCAGCGAATCTCCGCAGAACGTGCCCTGGAACAGAGTTTTCTTGTCATTTCCGGAGGGCCGGGCACTGGAAAAACGTCCACCGTGGTCAAGATCCTGGCCCTGCTCCTCGGCCTCATGGGCCCGAAGCTGCGTGTCGGTCTGGCTGCTCCAACCGGTAAGGCCGCCATGCGTCTGCAGGAGTCCATTTGCCGCAGCGTCAGTGAGTTAACGCTTCCTGGTGCAGTTCAGGAAAATATTCCTTCCCAGGCCCACACCCTGCACCGCCTCCTTGGAGTACAGCGTTTTTCACCTTTCTTTACCCATTGTGCAGAAAACCCTCTTCCCTACGATGTGGTGGCGATTGATGAGGCCTCCATGGTGGATCTGGCCCTGATGAGCAAGCTTGTTGATGCACTGCGTCCGGGAAGCCGCCTTATTCTCCTCGGAGACAAGAACCAGCTGGCCTCAGTGGAATCAGGGGCGGTCCTAACTGATTTGACAGAGGCCCTTCCTGAAAATACAGTGGAGCTGAAAAAGAGTTACCGCTTTGATGAGGGGATCAAGGCATTTGCCGAGGCCATCAACGCCGGAGACAGTGGAAGGGCCTGGGAGATTATGACTGCAGGGGATCCGGAAAACGTCTCCCTGTTGCAGGAGGAGGCAGCAGCCTACGGTGGAGAAAATTACTGCAACTACATGCAGGCGGTTCATCGGGCCCAGTCTCTTGAGGACTACAAGAAGCTGTTTCCCTTGCTGAATTCTTTTAAGATCCTCTGTGCGCTGCGTAACGGGGTGACAGGTGTGAGCGGCATCAATGCACAGGTGGAACGCTATTTGACAGCTAAAGGATATGACTGTTTCAGTTCACCCTGGTACCAGGGAAGACCTGTCATGGTCACCAGAAATGATTATGCACTTGATCTGTATAACGGTGATATTGGCCTCTGTATGGAGGATCCTGAACGTCCAGGGACCATGAAGGTCTGGTTTGAACGGTCGGATGGCACGCTGCAGGGGCTGCTTCCGGGAAGACTTAGCAGCTGCGAGACCGTATATGCCCTCACTATTCATAAGAGCCAGGGAAGTGAAATCGGTGAGGTCCTGGTCATCTTACCTGAACAGGACTCCACCCTCATAACCCGTGAATTGCTCTATACGGCTGTTACACGAGCGGCACTGCGGGTTAAAGTGAAAGGGAGCCGACCGGTGTTTGATCTTGCTGTGACCAGGAAAATAGAACGGTTCAGTGGCTTGGCCAGTCGCCTCAAGGAAAACAGAAAAGAGAGAGGGGAAAACGGCTGCCCCTGCAAAGGAGGAGGGAGAAGCAGGGGCAGCCGGGGAGGAGTTTGTTAGTTGGTGGTCTGGAAGTCGTTGTAGGCGTGGGCGCCGTGTTCGATGATGTCTACACCCATCATCTCCTCTTCTTTGCTGATGCGCAGACCGATGGTCATGTCAATCACCTTGAAGAGGATGAAGGCTGCACCAAAAGACCAGGCAAAGGCAGCACCGATCCCGACAAGCTGGGT
This sequence comes from uncultured Desulfocapsa sp., assembly GCA_964409855.1. Taxonomy (GTDB): domain Bacteria; phylum Desulfobacterota; class Desulfobulbia; order Desulfobulbales; family Desulfocapsaceae; genus Desulfocapsa. Next base: position 28,446 of record CAYPEU010000007.1, on the reverse strand, counting down.
GGTCATGATCTTGGCCGTGGTGCCGCCCATGTTGAAGAGGCCGGCAGCCAGAGTACCCCAGGCACCGCAGACGCCGTGAACAGAGATTGCACCGACCGGATCATCAATGTGCATTCTGTCGATCACCACTACTGAGGTCACAACCAGCGCTCCGGAGATGGCCCCGATGATGGCGGCACTGGTGGGAGACACATTGGCACATCCGGCAGTGATTCCAACAAGACCAGCCAGGGCGCCGTTCAGGCTCATACCGATGTCAGGCTTTTTGAACATGATCCATGAGGTGAACATGGCAAAAATGGCGCCAAAGGCTGCAGAGAGGTTGGTGGTCACAAAGATCATGGCAATGGAGCTGTCGCCGGTGGTGGTGGAGCCGGGGTTGAAGCCGAACCAGCCAAGCCAGAGGACAAAGACGCCAATGGCCGCCATGGGGATGTTGTGACCGTGAATGGCACGTACCTCTCCATTCTTTCCATATTTCCCTATGCGTGGGCCAATGACGATGGCACCGGCCAGTGCTGCCCAGCCGCCAATGGAATGGACCACGGTGGAACCGGCAAAGTCGATGAATCCCATGCCTTCCAGCCAGCCGCTGCCGTTAAGCAGAGAGCCCCAGGCCCAGGAACCGAATATGGGATAGATGAAGGCGCAGACTACAAAGGAGTAGACCAGGTAGCCGGTGAATTTTGTTCGCTCTGCCACGGCACCTGAGACGATGGTTGCGGCAGTGGCGGCAAAGACGCACTGGAACATCCAGAAGGCAAGAACCCATGGATCACTGTCAGGCCCGCTCCAGCCTGAGAGGAAGAATCCATCGGTTCCGAACCAGCCTGTCTTGCTGGTGCCGAACATGACGCCGAACCCTATGGCCCAGAAGGCCACTGAGCCCATGGAGAAATCCATGAGATTTTTCATCATGATGTTCACTGCGCTTTTGGCCCGGGTGAAACCGGACTCGACCATGGCAAATCCGGCCTGCATAAAAAAGACCAGACAGGCTGCGATCAGCGTCCAGACGTAGTTCAGGTTGCTCTGCAGGAGATCGATGGCCTCTTTATTGGTGGTGACGGTGAATTCAACCACTTCCTCACCGCCCATGGCGATGGTTGGTGCTGCCAGTAGAAGGGCGAGGGCCCATGCTGCTTTTTTCACGAGAAAATCCTCCGGTATATGTATGGGGTTTGGTCCTGTTTTGTTTGACTGTTATTAGATGGCGTCTTTGTCGGTTTCTCCGGTCCGTATCCTGCAGACCTTTTCAACCGGGGTGACAAAGATTTTGCCGTCACCAATGGATCCGGTCTGAACCGAGGAGATGATTTTTTCAATTACGATGTCAACCATGTCGCTGTTGACCACGGTTTCCACACGGATTTTCGGTATAAAATCGACCACATACTCGGCACCGCGATAGATTTCGGTGTGCCCTTTCTGGCGTCCAAAGCCTTTTACTTCACTGATGGTCATGCCGGTGATTCCCAGTTCTCCCAGGCCCACTTTGAGGTCATCCAGTTTGAACGGTTTGATGATTGCTTCAATCTTTTTCATGTGCTGCTCCTTGTGATACGGTTGATACCGCTTCTGTTATATTGAGATGGTGAAACGCATATTATGTGCCAGAGAGTTGAGTGGGATCTATTTTTTTTGTAACAGAGTGCTTTTGTGGAGTTTCTCTGTTTTCCTGCGAACCTTTGACACAAACACAAACTATACAAAATTGTATAGTTTGTGTTTGTGTTATTGACAATAATGTGTAGACAAGTGCCTTCTTTCTGGCTCGTGGGCCATTGAGCTGTTCTTTTTGTCAGGGACACAAAAAAGGTAGGTGAAAAAAAAAATTCCTTGAACTACACTCCATATAGAAGAAAAATAGATTGCATGGTTTTAATGAATGATGCGAAAGACTAAGCTCTTTTGCAGTAACAGTTGAAAAAAACGGCAGTTGAAGAGGGAGGCACAAGCGGGAGACCTTGGTCGTTTTCCGAAAAGACCTATGAACGCCGGAAGAGAAAAACAGAGGTGACGTGCTGATGAGTGAATTTTTTGCATTGATTATGTCCTGGGTTGAATCAACTCACATTCCGGACCAGGTCAAAGATGTTGATATTGTCGGGCTCTTTAGCAATCCATGGTTTCTGGTCCCTTTTATCTTTGCTGTGGGCTACCTCCTCTTTAGGCAGTCCTGGAAAGATTTGATCCTCATTGCCATTTTTATTGCTGTCTGGTGGGTGAGTGGTACCGAATATATGGATACCCTGGTCGTTGGAGATGAATTGCAGATCAACAAGATTCTGCCCGTACTCTTTGGCGGTGCAGCCGTGTTGGGTTTTATTATTTATATGTTTTTCGGGCGATCCGATTAGGGCAGCCTCTGTTCGTTTCAGCAGTAGTTTTTTCTGGGAAAAGGTGGACTAAGTGCAGTTTCGTAACGGTGTCTTTGTTATTACCGAGGAAAGATGTTGTCCTCTCTATAATGTTGGGGAGGAGATGCATGTGAATGAAGGGATCCTCAAGCTGCCTGCGGCCAAGCCGACCTGCCTCACCTTGACCAGTGATCTTATTAAGATGGCCTCAGAGGATGTTGTCTTTGAGCAATACCTCCAGGGAAGCAAGCAGAAAACGAAATTTGAGTGCGGCGGCTGTAGCGGTATCATTCGTTTCGAATTTAAGAAGGAAAAGGGGTATGCCACCGTCCAGATGAAGCTTCTCGCCGCTGCCGAGCGACGGGAGAAGATGAAGTCTGTTTCCCATTTTGCAGAGCTGCTGCGGACCATCGAGATCTTTGAGCCGCTGTCCGACAACGACCTCCTCGATCTGACCACCATGCTGAAACTGGAAGATTATAATCTGGGCTTCCCTATTATCCAGAAGGGAGATCCTGCGTCCAGCCTCTTTATCATGATTTCCGGTCGAGTGGAGGTGATGGACGAGGATGGGGTGACCCTTGCCGAGATGGTACGGGGAGAGGTCTTTGGTGAGATGAGTTTACTGTCCGGAGGCCAGGCGACTACAACCATCATGGCCATGGAACCGTGCCAGACCGCCAGTCTCAGCCAGAAGAATTTTCGCCATGTTCTCAATCGCTTTCCTGCCCTTCAGGTCTTTTTCTATAAGTTGCTGGTGAGCAGGATCACAACCATCAACTTTCAGCGGGCAGAAGAGCTCGCCTCAGGGATGGTTGGCCAACTTGCCGATATTCCACCCATCGAGTTATGCCAGATGATTAACTCAAATCAAAAGACCGGTAGACTGAAACTGGAGGTGGGGCAGAAAAAGACGCAGCTCCTCTTTAATGAAGGCGAGTTGGTCTACGCAACCTGTAACGGTCAAGAGGGGAAAGAGGCATTTTATGAGGCACTGGCCATCTCTGACGGTCGTTTTAAGTTTGTCCAGGGCTTGAATCTGGAGGAGATGGAATTCGATGTCATTGGCGGTTTTATGGGCATGCTCATGGAGGGGATGAGGCGTATAGATGACCTGGAGCAATAGCTGGCCTTGTTGAGTTGTTTCATTCTGCCTCCTGAATCCTCTCTTCCGTCATAACGTAATAAATGGCAATAAACGCAATCACATAACAGAATGTTAGTGAGTTGCTGTAACTCAGAGAGGTACGTTCGTACCATACCTTGTCTTCCAGTCCCTCCCACAGTTTGAATCCTGACAGGGCCTCCTTGATACAGACTATTTCTGCATGGGCCGCGGGGTCGTTGGCTGATATGACCCGGTTTCAGCCTCTGGCAATGGTCTCTCCATCCTTGACCATGATCGTTCCGAAAGGTCAGCCATCTTTTGCCTCCATGTGTTCCCTGGCCAGCGTGATGGCCTCGGTCGTGAAAATTTTGCTGTTCGTCTCTTTTCTTGCTTTCATCTCTCGGGCTCTCCCTGTAGTATGATAACATTGCTGAATTATGAAAATGTTGTGTGACCCAAGCACATTATGAGTTCTTCTGCTCTCGCATTGTCAATGCGGGTGCCCAGAGTTGTCCCGCGCTGGGATGTGCATTGACTGCAATTATGTGAAAAACAAAGGAGTATACAGATGAAAAAGAAGATGGAAAAGGCCTTAAATAATCAAGTGAATGCGGAGTTGTATTCCAGTTATCTCTATCTTGCCATGGAGTCCTACTTCCAGTCTATCAGTCTCTCCGGTTGTGCAACATGGATGCGTGGACAGGTACAGGAAGAGATGTTTCATGGTATGAAAATTTACGACTATATCCATGAGCGGGGCGGAAGGGTGCAGTTTGATGCCATTGCCAAACCAGAGACCCAGTGGAAATCACCCCTGGCTGCTTTTGAGCATATTTTGGCCCATGAAGAGAAGGTAACGGAACTGATCAATAATCTCATTGACGTAGCTCTTGATGTCCGCGATCATGCCGCCAAGGCCTTCCTGGATTGGTTTATAACAGAACAAGTTGAGGAGGAGGCTACTGCCGGGGAGATTGTGGCTCGCCTTCGTCTCATTGGTGATGACTCCAGTGGCTTGTTCCTCCTTGATTCAGAACTGGGCAAGCGGGTGTTTACCCTGCCCGCAAAATAATTCATTTGTGTTTGGGGCCTTCTTTTTGGAATACGAATAACGATCTTGTTTTCTTCTGTTGAGTGCTTATCATCTTTTGTCGATAAGGATTCTCAATAATGGAAGAGGTTGTGGATGAACAGAAAGATCAAGAAGAAGGTCCTTGCTCTGCTGGCAGGCAGTGATCTGGAAAAGATTCGCAGGGAACTCGGTAAGTTTGAAGAGAGCGGCTTGGTGAATCCCCTTTTTTCAGCCCTCCTCCGGCCGGAGGAGATGCTTCGCTGGCATACGGTTACGCTCTTTGGCGAGGTACTGGCACGTCTTGCAGACAGGGACATGGAGGCGGCGCGAATTGTGATGAGGCGCTTCCTCTGGAGCCTTAATGATGAATCCGGCGGGATAGGCTGGGGTGCGCCTGAGGCCATGGCCGAATCCATGTTTCACCATGACAGACTCTGTGAGGAGTATCTCCATATGCTGATTTCCTATATGCTTCCCGATGGGCCCCTAGAGCATCAGGACGGTAATTTTCTTGAGTTGCCAGAATTGCAGCGCGGGCTGCTTTGGGGGATCGGCAGGCTGGCTGAGAAACGGGCAGCGTTATTGGCTGGCAAACAGATTGCTCCCAACCTGCTCACTTACCTGTCATCTGCAGATGCTGCAGTACGTGGATTGGCAGCAAGGGCTTTGGGCCTGCTGGGAGACACACTGGCAGTTGGGGAACTGAAAAACCTTCATGGAGATGACCGACCAGTGAGGATCTATCAAGAGGGAGAGGTTGGCATTACCACGGTTGGCAAACTGACAGATGAGGCCTTGGCCCAGATTCAAAATTAAGGTATGAGACTGAAAAAATGAGTTCACAGTCCCCCCCCAATCCTTTTGCCCAGGTCGGTTTTCTCCAGTTTGAGATCGTTGGAGGGGATATTCGCAGAAACCTGGAGCAGGTGAAAGCCTGTCTGGCCAGGATGGAACCTGTCCCTGGAAGCCTGATTGCCCTTCCGGAGATGTGGGCCACGGGATTAGTCTATGAGCAGTTGAATGATCTCTGCAAAGAGTTGCCAGGGCTCCTGGAAGAGCTGGAGGGGCTTGCAGTCGCCCATGGTGTCGTTCTGGCCGGATCCCTTCCAGACAAAAGAGAGGAAGGGGAAAGTTCTCCACTCTATAATACACTCTTTTTTTCCGGGCTCGGGGAGGCTGGTTCCCATGGGATTTCCAAACAGCATCTTTTTTCTTTCTGGAAGGAAGATGTCTGGTTTCGGCCCGGTCTAAGGCCGGCACCGGTGCCTACCGGAGGATTCGGCCTGGTTGGCGGACTGGTCTGCTATGACCTTCGTTTTCCTCAGGTTGCTCGGCGTCAGTGCCGTCAAGGCGCAGATCTGCTCCTCATGTCTGCCCAGTGGCCTTTGGCCAGAATTGAACAGTGGAAGGTCCTGCTTCAGGCCCGCGCCATCGAAAACCAGGTCTTTGTGGTGGCCGCAAATGCCTGCGGCAAATGGGAGGACGTGCAGATGGGTGGCCATTCTCTGGTCATTGCCCCGGACGGTGAGATCCTGGCTGAGGCAGGGGAGGAGAATGATGCAACACTGGTTCCCTTGAACTGGGAGGTGCAGGGAGAATTACGTGAGCGCTTTAATACGGTTGCCCCGGTGCCCTGGTCGGGCGAAGACAGTGATAAGATCCTTTCTCTGGACGCGCTCTCCGGGATTGTGGCCAGGCGTAAGCGGATGGGCCAGCAGATCGTTTTCACCAACGGTTGCTTTGATATCCTCCATGCCGGCCATGTGGACTATCTGCAGAAGGCCCGTCGCCAGGGTGATTTCCTGATTCTCGGCCTGAATAACGATCAATCCATTCGCTCCATCAAAGGAGATGATCGACCAGTCAATGAAGAGTTGAAAAGGGCGAGAGTCCTGGCGGCCTTGGGCTGCGTGGATGCAGTGGTGCTCTTTGGAGAAGACACCCCTCTCAACCTGATAAAGACATTGGTACCTGATGTTCTGGTCAAAGGGGCAGACTGGGAAGAACAGGAGATCGTTGGCGCTGCAGAAGTCAAGGCCGGCGGCGGTCGTGTGGAGCGGATTTCCTTTACCAGCCAGACATCCACCACTGGAATCATTGACCAGATTAAGTCCGGCAGCTGAAAGAGCATCTCCCAGCTGCCGGGCATCCGTTGGGCCAGCTCTACCTTATACCGCCTCTTGGCCAGCCTCTGCTTCAGTTTCCGGCGGAGCCACCAAGCCGAATCCCATGCGTACCTTCTGGTCGATCTCTTCACACATCTCCGGGTGATCCTTGAGGAATTTTTTGGCATTTTCACGGCCCTGCCCGATTCGTTCGTCAAGGTACGAGTACCATGAACCGCTTTTGTCCACGATGTCCTGCTCTACTGCGAGATCCAGCAGATCCCCTTCTTTGGAAATACCTTCCCCGTAAACAATGTCAAATTCCGCTGTCTTAAATGGCGGCGCGACCTTGTTTTTGACCATCTTGACTCTGGTCCTGTTGCCGATAACCTCTTGACCATCCTTGAGGGCAGCAATTCTGCGGATATCGAGGCGCAGGGAGGAATAGAATTTAAGGGCATTACCGCCGGTGGTGGTCTCGGGATTACCGAACATGACTCCGATCTTCATCCTGATCTGGTTGATGAAGATCAGTACGGTGTTACTGCGATTCAGGACCCCGGTAAATTTGCGCATGGCCTGGGACATAAGGCGGGCCTGTAGTCCCATATGGGAATCTCCCACATTGCCGTCTATCTCAGCCTTTGGCACAAGGGCGGCCACAGAGTCGATGACAATGACATCCACTCCGCCCGAGCGAATAAGAATTTCTGCGATTTCAAGGGCCTGTTCGCCAAAATCGGGTTGGGAGACAAGGAGGTTGTCGACATCTACCCCCAGTCGTCTGGCATACGAGGTGTCCAGGGCATGCTCGGCATCGATAAAGGCGGCGGTTCCTCCTTTCTTCTGGGCTTCGGCCACCACATGCAGGGCAAGGGTGGTCTTACCGGAAGATTCAGGGCCATATATCTCCGCAATCCTCCCCTTGGGGAACCCGCCAACTCCCAGGGCAATATCCAGGCTCAGGGCACCGCTGGAAACAACCGGAATCTTTTCCGCCTCCTGGGTGCCGAGGCGCATGATGGAACCCTTGCCGAACTGTCTCTGGATCTGGCTGATGGCATTGTCCACACTGCCTGCCTTATCTTTTGCTGCTGCCATATCTGTGCTCCTTTATCTCTGTTGGATGATAGTAGTATTGGTTGTGAGGCGATATCTCTGTATGAGAAGCGGAACAGAATCTCTTGTCGGGAGCAATTGAGCGGAAACAGCTACTTTCGGCCAATATGTCCTTTTCAGGAGAGGTTCTGGGGCTGCCTTTGTTATGTGCGAACTGTCTGAATTTGCAATGTTATTTGGAGTGCAATTCACCTTAGCAGATATCTGCGCAGAAGATCAAGTGCTGTTTGTGCCGTCAACCGCTGAATTTCAAATCGAGTGCCGGAAAAGAGAAAACGGTGGACCCGGACTTCTCCGTCAACATCCATTCCAAGAAAAACCGTTCCCACCGGTTTTTCCTCGCTTCCTCCGTCAGGACCTGCGATTCCGGTGACGGAAAGCGCAATGTCTGCTCCACTCCTTTCCCGCATCCCTGCTGCCATGGCCTCAGCCACTTCCGAACTCACTGCCCCGTACTTCTGGAGGAGTGTATCGTTTACTCCGAGGAAAGCAGTTTTCATGCTGTTGGCATAGGAGGTGATCCCCCCCAGGTAATAGGATGAACTCCCTGCAACCGAGGTCAGGAGGTGACTGATCAGTCCGCCGGTACAGGACTCGGCAACGGAGAGCTGTTTTTTGTTCTGCAGGAGCAGGGTCCCGACTACTGATTCCAGGGTCTCCTGGTCCCTTCCATAGATGGACAGGCCCAGTTTTTCTTCAACACGGCCGCAGGTTGCAGCAAAAATCTTCTGCACTGAGTCACTGTTTTTGCCGCGCACAGTGAGGCTGAGATGGACATCAGGAAAGACAGGATAGTAACCGATTTCCACTCCATTCCCAAGGTTGAGGTCTTCCACTTCCTGGTTGATTGCCGTCTCGCTTTTGCCAAAGATCTTATATACCCGCTGCACACTGGCAAGTTGCCGGTCTTTATACCAGGTGGTGAGGCGGGGAAGTACCTGGTTCACCAGCAGGAACTGCATCTGGTGGGGGATGCCGGGAAGGAAAAAGATGGGTTTGTTGTCATGGATGAGCTGAAATCCGGCCATGTTAGACTCAGGATTCAGCCTTTCCGCTCCCTGTGGCAGCCAGGCAAGCTTTTCCAGAGAACTTACCGGCAGCTCTGTATGGAAATTCAGGTGCTCCTTGATCTGATAGAGGGTTCCCAGGTTGGGCATGGTGGGCCGGTTCAGGGCCTCGGATACTGCCTCGGTAGTGAGATCATCATCGGTGGGGCCCAGCCCGCCGGTGACCAGGACAAAGTCTACCCGGCCCAGTGCCCGTATCAAGGCTTCACCGATGAGGGTCGGGGTGTCGCCAATGGTGTGCATGGCATAGATGTCAAAGCCCGCCTTAAAGAGGTGATGGGCGGCAAAGCCACTGGTGGTGTTGACAATCCTCCCAGAGGTGAGTTCGTTTCCTATGGCAATGATCTCTCCCAGCATGACTACACACACCTTCCTTTGACAGTGGTGCCATCTAACTCTTCCAGTTGTACGAGCATGATTTTACCCATCAGCTTGTTGTCACCGGGAAAGGTGACAGGGATGTAATTGTCGGTGAATCCGGTGAGCATGTCCTCTTTATTCCGCTTGTGCTCCACCAGTACCGGCCGCCTGGTTCCCAGGTGTCGCTTGTGAAAGAGTGTCTTTTTTTTCTCTGCCAGCGCTCGCAGTTCAGCCACCCGCTCTTCACGCACAGCCTTGGGAATTTGATCCTTAAAGGTGGCGGCCAGCGTGCCTGGACGACTGGAGTAGGGGAAGACATGAAAGTAGGTGGCATCAAGCTCTTCGAGCAGTTTTCTGCTGTTGGCAAACTCCTCCTCTCCTTCTCCTGGAAATCCTGCCAGGATATCAATGCCAAAAGCGGCATCCGGGAAGGCGGCCCTGCATTTTTCCACCACCCTGCGAAAGGTTTCCCGGTCATAGCCGCGATTCATGCGGCTGAGGATGGTGTTGTCTCCGCTCTGCAGCGGGATGTGGAAATGGGGCATGAAGTTCTGGCAGCTGCGCATGGCCTTGAGCAGCTTGTCAGATATTTCCTGGGGTTCAATGGAGCTCAGTCGAAAACGGATGTCGGGCTGGACCTCGCACAGGGCCAGCATCAGGTCTGCAATGTCGCTCTTTTTTTCCAGGTCACGGCCATACATTCCCACATGGATGCCGGTGACCACAATCTCCCTGTGCCCGGCCTTTTCAAAACGTGCGGCCTGGGCCAGGACCTCTGACAGCTCCAGGCTGCGACTGGGGCCCCGGGTATAGGGGACGATACAGTAGGTGCAGAAGTTATTGCAGCCATCCTGGACGCGAAGGTAGGCGCGGGTTCGGTTGCCGAACCGCTGCATGGGCAGGTGACAGATTTCCTTTTTTTTCAGGATCCGTCCCATGAGCATGGTCAGGTCACAGGGAGTCTCTTTCAGTGCTGCTTCCACCAACAGATGTTTGTTGCCGTTGCCCACGATACAGACCGGAGCATCCACCATTTCCGCCAGCTCATTGGCAGCCATCTGGGCATAACAGCCGGTGATGACGATTTTTGCATCAGGGTGGCGGCGTATGAGCCTGCGCACCGTCTGCCGTGACTGGGCACCGGCCTTGGCCGTGACCGCACAGGTGTTGATCACCACGATATCGGCATCTTCCCCGGCCTTGGCCATACGACAGCCGGACTCTTCAAAGGAGCAGAGAAAGGCTGCTGACTCATACTGATTGACCTTGCAGCCCAGGGTGTTGATGATAATTTTTTTCTTCACTGGTTTTTCTTTTTTACTGGATCTCGCCACTGCCCAGAACACGACCCTGGTCGTAGATCACGGCAAACTGGCCCGGGGTCACAGCCCTCTGTTTTTCGCCAAAGGTGATACGGCAGCGGCTGTTAGATAATTCCTTGATCCTGGCCTGTGCTCCCTGGTGGCCATAGCGGATGCGGATCAGGTAGTCACGATCAGGCAAGGGATGCCTGTTGCAATTCCAGCACACATCGTCTAGTTCAATGGTGTTCCGGAAGAGGTCTTTATTTTCACCCACCACAATACGATTGTGCGGGGCATCAATTTCAACAACGTATAAGGGAGAGGCGGCTGAGATCCCCAGCCCTCGACGCTGACCGATGGTGTAGTTGTATATGCCGCTGTGGCGTCCCAGGATGTGACCGTCTTGACTGACTATCTCTCCCTGCCTTTCCTGGGCTGGCTTTCGCCTCTCCAGGAACCGGCCCACCGATTGCGAGCCCAGAAAGCAGACATCCTGGCTCTCCCGGCCTCTGAAATCGGAAAACCCATGTGCTTCCACCATGGTGTAGACTGCTTCCTTGTTCATCTCTCCCAGGGGGAAGATCACCTTTGCCAGCTGTTGCTGACTCAACCTGGCAAGGAAGTAAGACTGATCCTTGTGTTTGTCTTTTCCCTGCTGCAGCAAAAGGCAGCCGTCGTCGTCTATGAGGGTTGCATAGTGGCCGGTGGCAACACGTTCCATGCCCTGGTCCAGGATGGCGTCCATGAACAGGCCGAATTTTATTTCGCGATTACAGATCATGCAGGGGTTGGGGGTGCGTCCATGTTGATAGGAGGTGGAAAAATAGTCCAGGACCTTGTCTTCAAACTCGGCCCGGAGGTCAATGACCTGGAGGGGGATGCTGCATTGCCCGGCAATCTCTCTCACCCGTTCGAGCTGCTCGGCAAGATCGGGCTGGACAAGCTGCATGAAAAAACCATGAACCTGATACTGTTTCTGCAGAAGCAGGGCGCAGGCAGTGGAGTCCACACCTCCGCTCATGGCTATGCCGACTCTTTTTTTTCCCACCTGGCCCCTTGAATTACCCTTCAACCTGCAGTATGGCTTTTACTTCTCAATAACTGGTGGTAGAAAGATCAAAGGCAGCATATTGTTGCGACCACCACGAATTGAAAGAGAATCAAAATAACAGTTGATACTATCCTACAATGAATAAAAAAGAAAGCAACAAAGCAGGTGTTCCTTGTCTGCCTGAGCTCCTTGCCCCTGCTGGGAATTTTGAGAAATTGGTCACCGCGATCCACTACGGGGCCGATGCCGTATATATGGGCGGGAAAGAGTTCAGTCTGCGGGCCAAAGCCGGAAATTTCACCCACCAGGCCATGACCGAGGCAGTGCACTATGCCCATCAGCACGGAGTGAAGGTCTATGTGACCATTAATATCCTGGCCCATAATCGGGATTTTTCCGGGCTGGACAGCTATCTTCTGCAGCTGCAGGAGGCCGCAGTCGATGGTCTGATCATTGCCGATCCCGGGATTCTCCTGCGGGCCCGCAAATGCGTCCCCCATATCCCCATCCACCTCTCCACCCAGGCCAATGTGACCAATGCCCAGGCTGCCCGTTTCTGGTTTGAGCAAGGCGCAGACCGCCTTAACCTGGCGCGGGAGTTGTCCATGGAGGAGATCAGAGAGGTCCGGGAGGTGACGGAAGGCGAGCTGGAGGTCTTTGTCCATGGCGCGCTCTGCATCTCCTATTCAGGCCGCTGCATGCTCTCCAACTATATGACCGGCAGAGATGCCAACCAGGGCAACTGCGCCCATCCCTGTCGCTACAGTTATCGTCTCACCGAAGAAAAACGGCCGGGAGAGTATTTTCCTGTGGAAGAGGATGAACGGGGGACCTACATCTTTAATTCCAAAGATCTTTGCCTCCTGGAGAAACTTCCGCAACTCGTGGCCTGTGGCGTCAATTCCATGAAGATAGAAGGGAGGATGAAATCCATATTTTACGTGGGTGGGGTAACACGCATCTATCGGGCAGCACTTGACTATCTCAAAGAGTTGCCTCCTGAGGCCTGGGAGAAGCCCGAGGAAATCAAACTGCCCCATATATTGGTCGAGGAGATTGGCAAGACCGGGACGCGCGGAACAACAGAAAATTTTATCAGGCAGCGCCCCGGATCATCGGAAATGCTCTATACAACTCCTCGGGCCAGGCAGGAAGTGGAACCGGTTGCCGTGATCCGTGAGGAGGGTGAGACACCTTTGGTGGAGATCAGGAATGTGCTGGAGAGCGGGAATCAGGTGGAGTATATGCTGCCCGGAATGGATACTGTTCTTCTCACGGTTGTTCGTATGGAAACAGAAAAAGGGGAGCAGATAGAGCGGGCCAATCCGGGAAACCGTGTCCTTCTTTCTACAGAACCGCCTCTGTTCCAGGGCCGGGTGAACGGAATTTTGCGGCGCACAGTGGTCGGTTCCAGCTGAACGGGTGCTGAGCATGGTATTGGAGAGTTGTCAGGCCGCCGTTTTACCAGATTTTATTTGAGTAACTGTAGGAGGCCGTCGCTGATGAACTGTACGGCCAGGGCTGCGAGGATGACTCCGAGGAGACGACGCAGGATATCATCACCGGTACGGCCGATGAGAAGCTTAACATTGTCGGCAAGGAGGAGGCAGCAGAACGTGGCAAGATAAATAAGCAACACTGCCAGGATCAGGGCTGGGGCAGCCCCTGCTGCGCTTTTTTCGGAAAAGAGGAGGATGGTGAGGGTGAGACAGCCGGGACCGGCAATGAGAGGGATGGACATGGGGAAGACCGAGATGTCCATGTGCTTGGCAGCCCTCTCATATTCACTCTTCTGGGTGATAAGTTGAAAAGCGGTGACAAAGAGCAGAATCCCGCCGGAAACGCGTAGGGCATCGATGCTGATCCCGAGTTTTCCAAGGAGCCCCTCTCCAAAAAAACCGAAGATCAGGACAATGGTGATGGAGATGAGGCAGGACTTTGTTGCCATTAACCATCGGAAACTTCTCTCCTCCCCTGCTGTCAGGGCATGAAAAATCAAGGCCGCGCCAATGGGATCGATGATGACGAAGTAAGAAGTCAATCCATGCAGAAATATGTTGAGATCCATGGGCGAGAGAAGTTGGTTGGTTTCCTCAAAATGTGATATTGCAGAGGGCCTGTGGCTACCTGTCAACTGCGCTTTCTGTAGTCCCTTATTTTCTGGCTCCAGAGGGCAGGTCCTGTTTTGTGAACAGACTCGCCACGGCTGTCAACTGCCACCGTCACCGGCATATCCTGGACCTCGAATTCATAGATTGCCTCCATGCCCAGGTCCTCGAAGGCCACCACCCTTGCTTTTTTGATGGCTTTGGACACAAGGTAGGCGGCACCGCCTACGGCCATGAGATAGACAGCGTTGTGCCTCTGCATGGATTCGATGGCTGCGTCGCCCCGTTCCGCTTTGCCGATCATGCCAATGAGACCGGTCTGGCTGAGCATCATCTCCGTGTACTTATCCATGCGGGTGGAGGTGGTGGGGCCTGCCGGTCCCACGGCCTCGCCTTCGATCGGGTTCACCGGCCCTACGTAGTAAATAAATTTTCCTGTGAAATCCACGCCGTCGGGAAGGGGCCTGCCTTCTTCCAAAAGGCTCTGTATTCTGCGATGGGCCGCGTCCCGGCCGGTGACGATGGTGCCGTTCAGGAGCAGGGTCTCGCCTGGTTGCCAGGAGGCGGTTTCTTCCTGGCTGATTCCATCGAGCTGTACCCGTTTGACACCCGCGCCCACTTCCCAGTCGATCTTCGGCCAATCTTCCATGCGCGGTGGGTCAAACCCAGCCGGGCCGCTGCCATTCAGGCTGAAGTGGATGTGGCGGGTGGCCGCGCAGTTCGGGATCATGGCAACGGGCAGAGAGGCGGCATGAGTGGGACAGTCAAGGATCTTGACATCCAGAGCCGTGGTCAGGCCGCCCAGGCCCTGGGCTCCGATTCCCAGTTCGTTGACCTTTTCATAGATCTCCAGCCGCAGCTCTTCCACCCTGCTGCCAGGTCCCCTGGCTATCAGTTCCTGAATATCGATGGGTTCCATCAGCGATTCTTTGGCCAGTACCATGGCCTTATCCACAGTACCGCCGATTCCGATTCCCAGGATTCCGGGAGGACACCAGCCTGCGCCCATGGTGGGGACGGTACGCAGGACCCAGTCCACAATGGAATCATTGGGGTTAAGGGTCACAAAACGACTCTTGTTTTCCGAACCGCCTCCCTTGGCCGCAATGCAGATATCAATGGTGGAACCGGAGACCAGCTCCGTGTAGATTACAGCCGGGGTGTTGTCACGGGTGTTGGTCCGTTTTCCTGCGGGATCTGCCACCACAGAGGCGCGCAAGGGGTTGTCCGGGGTAAGGTAGGCCTGCCGCACTCCCTCGTCCACCAGTTCCTGGATACTCTGGCTGGTGTCAAAACGGCAGTTCATGCCGATCTTGAGAAAAACAGTGACGATCCCCGTATCCTGGCAGATGGGTCGCTGGCCCATGGCTGCCATCCGTGAGTTGATGAGAATCTGGGCCATGGCGTCCTTGGCCGCCTGGTTTTCTTCGCGTTCATAGGCGCTGGCCATGGCCTGGACAAAATCACGGGGATGGGTATAGGAAATGTACTGCAGGGACTCGGCAATGGAAGCGATAAAGTCCTGGCCGTTGATGATAGTCATAATGTGAGTTTTAAGTGTTGAGTTTTTAAGAGGAGGAACACCCTCTGTTCACTTAACACTTACCACTTAACACCTAAAACTTAAAACTGTTTTTCTAAGTTTCTCCACAGTTCACGGATGGAATAGGCAGCCAGGCTGGTGTCACTGGCTGTCACCGGAACGCCCTGGATCTGACAGGTGACCACCATCGGGTCAAAGGGGATTTTACCAAGGACCTCAACGCCTCTGTCCTTGCAGGCCGTTTCAATTTCATCACTCATCTCAGGGTGGAGATCCCATTTGTTGATGCAGACCATGGCAGGCAGCTTAAAATGATCGGCCAGATCCAGGGCTCTTTCCAGGTCATGTCTTCCGGACAGGGTGGGTTCGGTGACAACAAGGGCAAGGTCTACATTGGAAAAGGAGGCGATGACCGGGCAGCCCACGCCGGGAGCACCGTCAATGAGGATGAGGTCTGTCCCGGTGGATTCTGCCAGCTGCCGTGCCTGGGTTTTGATATGGGAGACGAGTTTCCCGGAATTCTCAGCCCCTGCAAAGAGCTCGGCATGGACCAGGGGGCCGTAGTCGGTATCTGAGATGTACCAGGAGCCGCAGTGGTCTTCGTCGAGGAGAATCGCCTGCTCCGGGCAGAAGTGGGCGCAGACGCCACAGCCTTCGCAGGAAAATGCGGAGATGGAGGCGGTCGCTTCCAGGGTCACGGCCTCAAACTGGCAGAGCTCGGCACAGAGTCCGCAACCAGTGCATCTATCGGCCTCTACCCGGGCCTTGACCCCGGAGTGAAACTCATGTTCCTCTCTCGGGCGCGGGCCAAGGAGCAGGTGGAGGTCCGAGGCATCAACATCACAATCCACCAGGATCTTGTTGTCTACCATATGGGCAAAGGATCCGACTATGCTGGTCTTGCCGGTTCCTCCCTTGCCGCTCAATATCAATACTTCTTTCATCTGGTTCTCCATCAACTGCCGACACTCAAGCTCAGGTTCTTTAATAGATTGCGAAAATCGGTGCGCATTTCCGGGACTGTCTCCACCAGGTTCCTGCCCCGGGCATATCCTTCGGCAATGGAACGCTGAAAGGGGATCTCAAGCAGAACCGGGATGTCCTCTTCTCTGCACCACTGCGCCACCCGGTCATCTCCTAAATCCGAGCGATTGATAATGACACCGCCCGGCAGCTTGAAGGTCTTGAGAACCGATGCCGCCAGTTTGAGGTCGTGGAGGCCGAAGGGCGTTGGTTCAGTAACCAGGATGACGTAATCGGCATCACTGATACATTCTACAAAGGGGCAGGAGGTTCCCGGCGGGGCATCGATGATGACCAGTTTCTCGCTGTCCGCTTTTTTCTTCACGGCCTTGAGCAGAGGAACGCCCATGGCCTCCCCGATGCGAACCCGGCCGTGGACAAAGTGGATGTCGCCGGCCATTCCCGACTGCAGCACACCGATCTCCCGCCTCTCTTCCACAATGGCATCATCTTCACACACCCTGAAGCAGCCCAGACAGGAGTGGCAGAGCTCAGGGAAGGTCATCACGCTTTTGCCAAACTGGACAATGGCATTGTAGCGGCAGATATCCCGGCACTTGCCGCAGGCAGTACACCGCGATTCGTCAATGTTAGGGACCACCACCGAGCAGGTTTCGTTGTAGTCCAGAACCGGCTTGAGAAAGATGTGGCCGTTTGGTTCCTCCACGTCACAGTCCAGGTACTGTACCGCTTCTTCTGCGCAGAGGGCGAGACTGGTGGAAATTGTTGTCTTTCCGGTCCCGCCCTTGCCGCTGCCGACTGCTATCTGCATTGTCTTATTCTCCCTGTACGTGCTATCTGCGGCATTGTCCGCGGCCCTGTCCCTGACCACGTCCCTGTCCCTGGCCGCGGCCCATGCCTTGGCCACCCCCTTTGCCGCAGGCGCACCCTTTTCCCGGGCCGGGACCTGCTGCATTCTCTGGGTCCATGTTGACTTCTTGTGAACCCGATTCGCCTGTTTTTCCTGTAAATCTGGCAATGGCATCCTTGATACTGCCGCTGACATCATTCACGGCTCTGACCCCTGCTTTTTCCAGGACAGGCATGGCCTTGGGTCCAACTCTGCCGGTGAGTACTGCCTCGACACCCTTGTCGGCAACCAGGGCTGCGGCACTGATCCCGGCTCCATGCGCAGCCCCCCTGCCTTCGGTGTTGTCAATGGCCTCGATCAGCTCGCCACTGCTGCTCTCTATAATGAGGAGCCATGCGGCCCTGCCAAAACGTGGATCAACCATGGAGTCTGTATTGTTGCCTGTTGCCGATATCGCTATTTTCATTGGTGTCTCCTCGGAATAAAGAATAATGGGAACAGTATTTAGTGTGCCAATGCACAAAAATATAATGGTATTATGCACAAAATCAAGGAAAAAGAACGCGAAGATGATAAAAAAGGTGAGGGGTGAGGGGGGAGGAGGAAAGGGGAATGCCTAAATGTCGAAGAGGGGATTTCGAACCGCAGAAGTAAAAAACAGTCCGACATTCAGCTGTTCTTTTTGAAAAAAACTTGGCGAGTGTCTATTTCATAAATGAGATCTTTTTTCCTAAATCGAGGCGCTCGATGAATTTAACCGCAGGTGCCCCGCAGGAATCACCTAACTACGGGTACAAGTGCCCTTGGGGTGCATCTATATGATATTCCGAGGATTAAATTTTGAGAGCAACGAAGAGTTAGGAGAAAAAAGCCATTTGTGGACAGGCACTAGCGAATAATGGTCCTGGGTGGATGATAGCCTGAGGCGGCTGTGGTATTGGGCATCAGGATTCCGCCTTTGCCGATGAGGGTGCCGGGGTTGGTTACCGAGTTGCATCCGGTCTGTGCCTGGTCGCCAAGGATGGCGCCGAATTTTCTTCGGCCGCTGTCAATAAGTCCTTTTTCAGTGCGGATGGACACATTGCCGCCAAGAAACTTTAGATTGGCAAATTTTGTCCCGGCTCCAATATTGGCATCTTGCCCCAGAATGGAATCACCAAGGTAAGCAAAGTGGCCGGCTTTGGCATCGTTGAGAAAGATGGAGTGCTTCACCTCGGTGGTATGCCCCACAACACAGCTTTTTCCTGTAAGACAGTAGCCCCGCAGGTAGGCACCCTGCCGTATCTCGGTACAGTCCCCGATGATGGCTGGAGATTTGATCAGCGCTCCCCCTTCCACAAGAACTCCCTGGCCGATATCGATCCTGCCACCCATGAGAATGGCCCCTGCCATTATCACTGAGGCTCCCTCCAGTACCTGGTCACCCCTTTGGACGGTCAATCCGCCTTTTGTTGTATCGCCGAATTCGATAGTATAGCTTGCGGCAGGAAGAGCCACCCCGTAGTGGAGAATGACAGTCGAAACCAGAGGGACACCATCCGGGAGCAGGGCCTTACTCAGCTCTGGATAGCTGTGGCTATCCATGTAGGTTGTTAACGTATTCAGTGCCTCCCATGCCGGTTTTCCTTCTGTGAAGAGGGGGGCGTGGGGGAACTGGGACAGGTCAAAAAAGGATTGTGTAGTCAGCATTTTTCTCACCTGGATCTGGAAAAGGAAATCATGTGGAAAGCATTGACAAGGGAAGCTGCAGTATGGTGGAAAATGGGACAATTTTCAAGGAAAAAGGGAGGAAATCGATCAGGGAGTGATTGCTGTCTTGACTTCAAACTGGGCAGTGTTTAACTTTTCGCGGTATTTTGACAAATTAAAAAAAATATGTGAAAATTCTGGGTGCAATAAGTCCAGATGACACTGAGAGGCAGGCTTTTTTTATTCTGCCATTCTCGATACCAGGAGGTTTTTGTGGAATTCAATGATTCATTATCCATTGGCATGGATGATTTTACCAATCACGAGAATATGGATATCCCGGATGAACTGCCGATGATGGCTGTCCGCGATGTCGTTGTCTTTAATTACATGATCATCCCTCTCTTTGTCGGACGCCCCAGTTCGGTGGATGCCGTAAACGCTGCCCAGGAAGGCGATAAGCTGCTCATGCTGGTCACTCAGAAAGATGCCACCCGCGACAGCCCTGAGCCGGAAGATCTCTATGATGTGGGTATGGTATGCATGGTTATGCGCACCCTGAAACTTCCAGATGGTCGGCTGAAAGTTCTGGTCCAGGCCGTTTCCAAAGCAAAGATCAAGAAGTATGTCAGCACTGATCCGCATTTTCAGGTCAAGATCGAGCTCCTTCCGGAAATAGAAGTTGAGGAAGTGAGTGTGGATGTCGAGGCCATGATGCGCACCGTGCGTGAGCAGACAGAGAAGATCATGTCCCTGCGCGGTATCCTTTCTGCCGACCTGATGATGATCATCAACAATATTGAGGAGCCTGGCAGACTGGCCGATCTGGTCGGTTCCAATCTGCGTTTAAAGATCACCGAGTCCCAGGCCATTCTTCAGGAACTTGATCCGATTAAACGGCTGACGCTGGTCAATGAACTGCTGACCAAGGAGCTTGAGGTCTCCACGGTCCAGGCCAAGATCCAGTCGGAGGCCAAGGAAGAGATGAGCAAGTCCCAGCGCGAGTACTTCCTGCGTGAACAGTTGCACGCCCTGCAGAAAGAGCTTGGCGACGGAGACGAACGCGGCCAGGAGATTGATGACCTACTGCGTAAGCTGAAAAAGACCAAAATGCCCAAACCCGTGCGGAAGGAGGCCAAAAAACAGGTCAGCCGCATGGAGATGATGCACCCGGATTCTTCCGAGGCCACCATTATCCGCACCTATATTGACTGGATTCTGGATGTGCCCTGGAAAAAGGGAACAAAAGATCGCCTGGATCTGAAAGCAGCCAAAGAGGTACTGGATGCAGACCACTTCGGGCTCGATAAGATTAAAGAACGTATCCTGGAATATCTGGCCGTTCGTAAGCTGAATCCCTCCACTAAGGGGCCCATCCTCTGTTTTGTCGGTCCTCCGGGCGTGGGCAAGACATCACTGGGGCAATCCATTGCCCGGGCCATGGGCAGGAAATTTTACCGTCTCTCTTTGGGCGGTATGCGTGACGAGGCTGAAATCCGCGGCCATCGCCGGACCTATATCGGAGCCATGCCGGGTCGGATTATCCAGGGCTTGAAGATCGTCAACTCTAATAATCCTCTCTTCATGATGGACGAGGTTGATAAAATCGGCTCTGATTATCGTGGCGATCCTTCTTCCGCGCTCCTCGAGGTGCTGGATCCGGAGCAGAATTTCGAGTTTACCGATCACTACATGAATATGCCTTTTGATCTGTCCAAGGTCATGTTCATCACCACGGCCAACAGGACTGATACCATCCCCGGACCACTCTTGGACAGGATGGAGCTGATCGAGCTTTCAGGCTATACCCTGGAAGAGAAGGTGGTCATTGCCCGCAGGTACCTGCTGCCCAGGCAGATTAAGCAAAACGGGATCAAACCCAGGCATCTGCGTCTGGCGGATGAGACCCTGCAGCATATTATAACCCACTATACCCACGAGGCAGGGCTCAGAAACCTGGAGCGTGAAATCGGGAAAATCTGCCGCAAGGTGGCGCGCAAGATCGCTGAAGGCGGTAAAGGGCCCTATGCCATCACCCGCAATACCATTGATCGCTACCTGGGCCCACCCAAGACCATCCCGGAATCAGAGCTCGAGACTCTGCATCAGCCGGGTCTGGTCACAGGACTGGCCTGGACTGAGGTGGGAGGCGAGATCCTGCAGATCGAGGTCAACCTCATGCCTGGCAAGGGGAAAATGACCCTGACCGGCCAGCTTGGTGATGTGATGAAAGAGTCGGTGCAGGCAGCCCTGACCTACTGCCGAAGCCGGCTTGATGAACTGGCTGTGAAACAGGACTACTTTGACAAACATGACATCCATGTCCATGTCCCTGCAGGTGCCATCCCCAAGGATGGTCCTTCTGCCGGAATTACAATGGCCACAGCCATCTATTCCGCCATCAGCGGCAAGAAAGTGGCCAAAAAACTGGCCATGACTGGAGAGGTTACCCTGCGCGGCCGGGTCCTGCCCATCGGTGGACTGAAGGAAAAGGCACTGGCTGCTGTCCGTGCAGATATTGATAAGGTCATTATTCCGGATCAGAATACCAAGGACCTGGTGGAGATTCCGGAGGAGATTCGTAAGACCATGACCTTCTATCCGGTCAAGGATATGGACGAGGTGGTAGAAATTGCCTTTGGTTCTGCGAAAAAAAGGGGAAAAAAGGCTAATTTCCCTCGCTGCTAATTGTTGTATACCCTGAGGAATCGTACAAATTGTGACAGCAGAGAGTGAACAGGGGCTTCCCCGGAGAACTTCGTTTTTGAAGAGGATCACCCTTGGTGTGGTCCTTTTTCTTTTGATGTCCTCTCTTTGCCTTACAGGCTGGCTTGTCCAGTATGCCCAGCAAAGGGCAGATGGGGACAGAAGTGAAACAGTCACGGTTGTCATCCCCAAAGGATCGGCTGTCAGGCAAATCAGTAAGATTCTAGGTAATGGTGGCCTTGTAGATGATGATGTCCGTTTATTGATCCTGGCCCGTTACCTAGGCCTTTCGGCAAAACTGCAGGCAGGTGAATTTGCGCTGCATCGAGGGCAGACTCCAGGAGAACTGCTCCGGGAACTTGTCTCAGCCCTGCCTGTCCAGCATGCGGTCACCATTGCAGAGGGCTTGACCATTGCCCAGATTGCCGAAATTTTCGCCGCTGGTGGCTGGTGTGATAGGGATGAATTTATCCGATTGGCAGGAGATCCCGAGTTCCTGAAAAGTCTGGGCCTGGAGTCGAGGAAAACCCTGGAAGGGTATCTCTACCCGGATACCTATCACTTGACTCGCAGAGGACACTCGGCTTCTGACCTGTTGCGTATGCAGGTGCAGAGGTTTTTTGTTGTCTGGCGGGATCTGCAAGAAGAAGTTCCCTCGACGTTCTCTTCCTATGAAATCCTTATCCTGGCCTCCATGGTGGAAAAAGAGACAGGCCAGGCCTCGGAACGGCCACTGATTGCCGGCGTCTTTCACAACCGTCTGCAGAAAGGGATGCGCCTGCAGTCTGACCCCACGGTGATCTACGGCCTGGAAAATTTTACCGGCAATTTGACCCGCAACGATCTGAAAACCCCCTCACCCTATAATACCTATACCCTGGATCGACTGCCGCTAGGCCCGATCTGCAATCCAGGCAAAGAGGCCTTGGCCGCAGCCCTGCATCCGGCAGAAAGTAATTTCTTCTACTTTGTCTCCAAAAATGATGGGAGCCATCATTTTTCTGGGAGCCTTCGTGAACATAACCGGGCCGTGAATAAGTACCAGCGGGCCAGGAAAAGGGACATTGTGGAAAAGCAGGAGAAGAAGCGCAAAGAGTGATTTGCCCACTGCCCTTCTCTTGTAAAAAAGAATTTGATCCATCACAAGGTATGTCATTTGTAATCCTTTTTTCAGCGCTTCTGTTTCTGGTCAACCTTGTCATCCTTGCCCAGGTATTTCACGGCAGTAGAAAAATGAAAAGCCTGGGAAAAATACAGGCGGTTCCTCTGCCGGCTACCCCCCTTGTTTCCATCATCGTGCCTGCCTGTAACGAAGAGGCGACCCTGGAGCCAGCCCTGCGTTCTCTGTTGAAACAGGACTATGCCAACCGGGAGATTGTGGTCATTGATGACCGGTCCACTGATGGAACCCATGATCTCCTGAAGATTCTGCAACAGGAGTTTCCAGAGATCCGAGTGGAGCAGGTAACAGACCTCCCTCCGGGATGGCTTGGTAAAAATCATGCCCTCTACTGGGGGGCAAAACAGGCCCAAGGGCAGATCCTGCTCTTTACTGACGCCGACATCATCATGGAGCCGTCTACCCTGAGCCGGGCTGTGACCTGTTTTGTCGGTGAGGACCTGGATCATCTCTCTCTGATCTTTCGCAATGTGGCACAGGGGGGATTGCTCAATGCAATGGTGGTTGACGCCCTGGGCGGCCTCTTTTTCCTTTTGAAACCCTGGAATGTCAGAAAGGCGGAAAGTAGGGCCTTTATCGGTGTGGGGGCCTTCAATATGATAAGTCGGGATGCCTACTGGCAACTGGGTGGGCATGCATCTTTTAAAATGCATCCCATCGATGATATCATGCTGGGGAAGAAGGTCAAACAGCAGGGACTGAGCCAGGATTGTCTGCTCGGCGGTGACTTTGTCCAGGTGCGCTGGTATGAGACTGTTGCAGAGATGGTCCGTGGCCTGATGAAAAATATCTTTGCCCTTTACAGCTACAGGGTCTCCCATGCGGCTGTCGCTGTTTTCGGGATTATGGTCATGACCGTTGTTCCTTTCTGGGGACTGCTCTTGGCCCAGGGAACGGCGAGGATCTTTTTCGGGCTTACTCTCCTCTGCCGTTTTGGGGCTTTTTTTCTGCAATGCGAAGGCGATGAAAGTCCGCGGCACTTCCTTTCCCTGGTCTCTTGTCACTCCCTACCTCATTATCTCTATAGTCGTAAAGGCGGTCTGGACAACCCTTGCCAGGCAGGGTATCCACTGGCGCGGTACGCATTATTCCCTGCAGGAGCTGAAAAAAGAGGAACCGCTCTTTCCTCATTTTTCTTAGCCATCCGGGGGGGCTCGTTTTACGACTCTGTTAAGGACAGTTGGAGGGTAAAATGATTGTTTCAGAATCAGCAGCTGCCCTTTTTTCCATGCAAGCCCACGCAGCAGGTCCTGATTGTTTCCATTTCCGTCATTTTCTTATGGCCATGCTCCTGCATTGGTTTTTCCCTTGCCGACAGGGCATGAGAGTCAGACGATTTTGTCCATGCAGGTTTTTTTTCAGCGGAACTGGAGAGGGGCACCCTTGCTATTCCTAACAATAGCCGATAGTATTTGGTGAGAGATAGTAAGATAACTCCAATTATCTGTTCTTCCATGTATGTATGGTGAAAGAACTGATCCAGGAGTTTCTGGCCGATCAATAAAAAAACACCCTTTCAGCTTGATGCTGGGAAAGCTAACATGTCATACATCATTACTTGGATAACGGATCAGCTGGCTGCCGGCTATGCTCCCATGTCTTACGACGAACTCGATTCCATCAAGGAGCAGGGGATAGGGGCCATTGTCAACCTGTGCGGAGAATTCTGCGATCTGCACGAGCTTGAAGAGGGCTCAGGCTTCGAAGTGTATTATCTCCCTATTCCTGATGAGTGCGCCCCGGATATGGAAAAGATGGAAGAGGCCCTGCAATGGCTGGATGAGGCCCTTTACCTGAAAAAAAAGGTCCTTGTCCATTGTCGCCATGGCATAGGGCGCACCGGAACCTTTGTCTCTGCCTATCTTCTGCGGAGGGGGCTCGGTCTCAAATATACGGAAAAGAGACTGAAAGGAACCCGGGCCAAGCCCACCAACTACAGTCAGTGGAAGCTTCTCAGGAAATATGGCAAGCAGCAGGGGCAACTGGATGCCCGACCGGCTGCCATCGAACACCCCAGTACTGTGGACCTTCTCCCCTTTCTCCATGATTATGAGTCACTGCTGGAGGAGGCAGGGGCAGCAGAGCTTGATACCACCATCTGCAAGCAGCCTTTTGAGATGCGGCTGGTAGAAGCGGTTTATGTCAGCCATGTGATGAATTCGAGCTTAAGTCAAGGAAAGCGTCATGCTGTTCTGGATCTTGCTCTTGAGGCTGCAGCACTGTTGGAACAAGAGGGGGGCGGAGAGAACAGCATGAAATATGTCTGCCCTCTTTTTGAAGAAGGAGATTGCCTGATTGGTGCTCAGCGTCCTCTGCGTTGCCATCAGATACAAGACAACGGGAAGGGGACTCTGCTTGATACGGCAGCGGCCAAACTTTCCCGTGATATTTTCCTTGCCCTGACTGGATCGTTTCCACCCAAAGGCACCTTGCATTTTTCCATTGTTGACACCGTATCAGGCCGTTTTGTGCAGCAGTATTTTCAGGTTATGCGGGATGGGGAAAGGGGGTAGCAGAAAATGGCAAACAGCACACCCAAACGGCTCCTGATTGTAGATGATGAGTATGATCTGCTCAACCTGCTGCGCAAGGTGATGGCCAAAAGCTGTGATTGCGAGGTATCCATTGCCCAGTCCGGTATTGAGGCCATGGACCTGCTCAATTCCTGGCAGCCGGATGTGATTCTCACCGATATTGTCATGCCGGATATGGATGGCCTGGAACTCCTGGAAAAGGTGTCAGCCCTGGACAGCACCATCAGTGTTATTGTCATGACTGCTTTCGGGACCATTGAGATGGCAGTCAAGGCCCTGAAAAAAGGGGCGTATGATTTTCTGGAAAAACCTTTTGATAATACAAAAGTCAGCCAGATCGTTCTCCGTGCCTTTGAGAGAACGCAGCTGCTTCGGGAAAATCTTCAGCTGCATAAAGAGCTGGAACGAACAGATCAGCTTACTGAATTTGTAGGGCAGAGTCCTCCTCTGCGTCAGGCAATAGAACTTTTGACTCGCTTTGGCCAGAGTGATGCAACTGTCCTCATCCGGGGAGAATCGGGCACTGGAAAGGAGGTTGCTGCCAGGACAATCCATAAGATGAGTGACCGAAAAAAGAGAAAAATGGTCACAGTCAACTGTCCGGCCCTGCCCGAACAGATCCTTGAAAGTGAGCTCTTCGGCTATGCCAAAGGTGCTTTTACCGGAGCCGATCGTGACAAGGATGGCCTCTTTCTGGAGGCGGCAGGCTCTACCATCCTCCTTGATGAGATCGCAGATATCCCGGTTTCCCTGCAAACCAAGCTGCTGCGCGTTCTTCAGGAAAAGGAGATCCAACCCCTGGGCCAGACCAGGACTGTAAAAGTGGACGTCCGTGTCCTGGCCTCAACCAACCAGGATTTGGAAGCCAAGATGGCCAGCGGGGAGTTTCGGGAGGATCTTTTTTATCGCTTGAACGTGATGAGTGTGACCATGCCGGCCCTGCATGAAATACGGGATGATATTCCCCTGCTGGCCATGCATTTTCTGAAAAAATATGCAGAGGAGTATCAGCGCCAGGGAATGGAATTTTCCCCGCAAGCCCTGAAATGTCTCATGCGCAGGGAGTGGAAGGGCAATGTTCGTGAGCTGCAGAATCGTATCAACCGTGCGGTGCTGCTCACTACAGGCAGTGTCATCACCCCCACTGATCTTCTCAGCCCTGAAGAATTGGCAGAGGGCGGTTCAAGCAGGGCAGGGACGGAAGTCCCTGTCTGTGTCCATCAGCTTCCATACAAGGATGCCAAGGAAGAAATCATTACTCATTTCACCTCCCACTACTTGAAGACTGCCCTGACGAAAAGTAGCGGTAATGTCTCGGCCGCTGCCCGGGCAAGCGGTATGGAGCGTCAGGCCTTTCAGCGTCTGATGCGCCGCTGTCAGATCCAGTCTCAAGATTTCAGAGAGCAATCTTCTGCAAATTTTCAGAAGGAGGCAGTCTGACCTGACTGAACATCTCCTCCCCTGGCTGTGAACACTTTCATTCCTTGTCTTACTGCATGTCTGTAACTGATTGTCATTCAACGGGCTATGGAGATGGGAGAGACGGTTTGCTGTTCAACTTGTTGTTTTGTAAGAGTTATTGTCTCCTGTGAGAGTTCTGGATTTGTGCAGGGGAGTAAAAGAGACATTGTCATTGGTTGATCCTTTTGCAAAAATGAAGAAATCGGTCTGCTCCATATCATCTCATCATCTTCGTAAACGAATACCGGACGTATGCCTATTCAAAAACATGAGGATAAATACCTGCGGGCCGCGCGCAGGATCTTTCAACATCTTGCTGAGACGGCTGATGCACGGATAAGTATCAAGCTTTGGGACGGCAGCATAATCCCTCTGGGCAGCAATGCCGACCCCAATCTTTGCATTTTTATCAAAGGGCCGGGAGTGCTCGGTACGATCCTGCGCTGGCCGACCTTAGAAAATCTTCTGCGACAATATGCCACTGGCGGGATAGATTTTCAGGGCAGCGATTTAATCACTTTTTATGAGACTCTTCGCAAACGTGGCCACCGTACGAAAGGAGTCAGCTCTGCGCAGATAAAGAAGCGTTTGAGTAAGAGACTGATTCTGCGCGAGGCATTGTTGTTGTTTTTTGCCCCCAAAGAATATGGAAATGTGGATTACCGTTACGATGGTGATGACACGGGACGGAAGCAGGGTAAACGCGATGAAAAGGCATTTATCCAGTTCCATTACGATATTTCCAACGAGTTCTATCAACTTTTCCTTGATCCTGAAATGCAGTACTCCTGCGGCTATTTCACCGACTGGGAAAACGAACTCGCACATGCCCAGCGAGATAAGCTTGAGATGATCTGCCGAAAGCTGCGGTTACAGCCCGGTGATCGTTTCCTGGATATCGGGTGCGGTTGGGGCGGATTGCTTTGTCATGCTGTGCAGAATTTCCAGGTGCAGGGATACGGCGTGACACTGTCGCAAAAGCAGCACGACTTTGCAGTGGCCAAGGTAAAGCGGTTGGGGCTGGAGGACCGGATAAAGATCGAGTTACGCGATTATCGAGAGCTTACTGGAGAGTATGACAAGATCTCCAGTATCGGCATGTATGAGCATATTGGTATTTCAAATTATGTGACCTATTTTTCCAAGGTGCGTTCATTGCTTCGCGACCGCGGCATCTTCCTTAATCATGGCATTACACGTGGGGCTAAACACAGTAAGCGCAAGTTTAACCGCATCACTCCCGGCCGCAGGTTTATTTTAAAATACATTTTCCCTGGCTCCGAACTGGACCATATAGGTCACAGTTCGGAGGTGATGGAGGCCTGCGGATTTGAAATCCATGATATTGAATCGTGGCGCGAGCATTATGCTCTGACGTTACGGAAGTGGTGTCAGCGGCTCGAGGCGAACAGGAAGCAGGCCATTGCCCAAGTAGGTGAAGAGCGCTTTCGCATGTGGATAGCTTATCTGGCTGGAGTGTCCTTTGCTTTCAATGACGGCTCGTTACGACTTTTCCAAACTGTGGCCAGCAAACATGCCAGGAAGGGCCCGTCGGAAATGCCCCCAACACGGGCAGATTTGTATGATAAGCCGTTTTGACCCGTTTTATTCTGTTCCTGAAGTTTAGAGTGTTATCTTGTTGCCCGTTGTCAATACATTGTGAATAAGTTTGATAAACAGGAGGACTCTGACAATTTAGGTGATCAGACATATCAGTAGACACCTTCAGTTTGGGAATTGGCAGGAAATTCGTATCTTCGATGTGGCAATATTAACGACCGGTATCAGCTGACCCAAGCACTTTAACCGACAAAGGTAATTCGCAGCTGTGAACTTGCATAACCT
>CAYPEU010000006.1:27569-64346 GCA_964409855.1 uncultured Desulfocapsa sp. | reverse complement strand
GGCGCGTTTTGCAAACTGCCTCTCCCTCAAAGACCGGGGCAACCTACACAATCACTTCTGCTATGTCAACGCGAAAAAGAAGTATTCTGTCTTTTTCTTTCTCCTTTGTGCGGCTGGTGTTGATTAATATTTGCTTTTCATGCAGTTAACACGTAGCATGGTGCATATTATTATTATCGTTTTTTTAATCCATCTCTCTTTTAACCCCTTTCCTATCCATGTTCTATGAGCGATAAAAAGATACTCCTTCGTCAATTGCCTAAAATTGACCTTGTTGTTGATGACCTGAACCCCGAAGATACATCAGGGGTGCCTCCTGCCATAGTCAAATCCGCTGTGCGCCAAACTATCGAATCATTTCGCCGGGGGATCCTTGCTGGAGAGGTCAGTCGCTTGCCCCAGGGGGTGGAGGAGTGGAGATCCATCTTTTCTGCAGCCATCTACAAAAAAAACAGTCCCAATCTGCAAAGAGTTTTGAACGGTACAGGTGTCGTCATCCATACCAACCTTGGAAGATCACTCCTTGGTCAGGACACTATTTCGTCTCTGCAGGTTGCTGGAGCCCATTATACCAATCTGGAATTTGATCTTGAGACCGGCAAGCGTGGAAGCCGTTATGGCCTTGTTGAAGAAATTATCTGTGATTTGACCGGTGCCGAAGCCGCCCTTGTGGTCAATAATAATGCGGCAGCAGTCCTTCTGGCGCTGAACACCCTGGCCTCTGGTAAAGAGACAATCGTGTCCAGGGGACAGTTGGTGGAAATTGGCGGCTCATTTCGTATCCCTGATATTATGACTCGGAGCGGGGCCACCCTTGTTGAAGTTGGGGCCACCAATCGGACCCACCTTTTTGACTATGAGAATGGTATCAGCGAAGAAACCGCTTTGCTGCTCAAGGTCCACACTTCAAATTTTCGGGTCATTGGATTCACCTCTGAGGTGTCAGCCGCCGAACTTGTTGCTTTGGGGAAAGAACATGGCCTGCCGGTCATGGAGGATCTTGGCAGTGGATCTCTTGTCGATCTCTCTCCCTGGGGCCTTCCCAAAGAACCCACCGTTCAGGAGATAGTAAAAGCAGGGGTGGATGTTGTGACCTTTAGCGGTGATAAACTGCTTGGCGGGCCACAGGCAGGATTGCTCGTTGGAAAAAGGGATATTATAAATCGCATCAAAAAGAATCCGATGAATCGTGCCCTGCGCATTGATAAGTTTACCCTTGCCTCCCTCGAATCAGTTCTTCGCAGCTATTATGATTTGGAAAAAGCCCTGTACGAGGTTCCGACCCTTGCCCTGCTCACTGTTTCTCCTGAAATCATAAAGAAGAAGGGGCAAAAAATTCTCCGTCGCCTGGGAGGTGCGGGAAAAGTGAAAGAGTGGATCCAACTGCTGCCCACGGTTTCAAGGGTCGGAGGAGGGGCGATGCCCGAGCATGGTCTTTCCAGCTGGTCTCTGGTTCTTCAGCCAGGGCAAGATGGGGCAAGTGAGCTGGAGAGATGGTTGCGCACCCTTTCTGTTCCCCTTATTGGGCGAATAGAGGAGGAAAAAATGGTGCTGGATCTGAGAACCATCCTTGATGATGACCTTCCTCTTCTTGTAGAGACTCTGCAGAGATATCTGGAGCGGGAGCAGGCAAGCTGATGTTCGGCTATTTTCAGCATGATGCCGGAAAAGGCCTTGAGAAAAATGATTTTTTTCGTTTTGGCTTCGAGTTCAAGCGCATTGTTCATGAGAACGTTCCCACTGTCCAGGATGTTTCTTTCCTGGAGCCACCCCAAAAGCAGCCGGCCCTTTATGCTGATGAGGCGCAGGAGGAACGGAAGGTACGTGAAGCGCTTGAACGTTGCGCTGACCAAAGAAGTCCGGTTCTTGCGAACGATATGCTGTTTCTCCCTCTCCCTGTCGAAGAAGAGTGTATCATCGCTCAGCTCGAGGGGCTGGACGATTTTCTGGTGAGAAAGGTCGGAGGGGACTGGGTTGATGGTCTTTGTAGTCTGCTCCTTCGTGAGTTTCTCCTAGTCAAACGTGCTTGTATCGATTCCCTCACCGGCCTGCTCAGTAGTCTGCATCTGGAAGAATACCTAGATTCAAGGAACCAGTCTCAGGGCGGTGTGCTGTTTCTCCTTGCTGTCTATCCCAAAGCCTCAAGCTCTTTTCAGGCCAAGAAATACCAGTATCACACGGTTTCACTCCTGAAGAGTTTTGTCGAAGAGCGTTTCTCGCTCTATTATTTGGGGCAATCCTGTTTCGCGATGGTGTGCGAGAACTGTGACCAGGGTTTTGTCTCTGCCTTCGTCCCCTCCCTGGTAAACTATCTGAAGAAAGAGCGTTGTTTTCGGGTCCATGTAGGGAGTGTTGCAATGGATTGTGTGACAGAGAGGGGCGCTTCTGAAATCCTGCCTTCCTCTGAAGAGGTGATGAGAAAGGCCTGGGCAGCCCTGCATGTGGCCAGTAAAAGAGGACCTTTTGCCTTTTGCAATTATACCTCCATTGAGGATGCGGAGAAACATCCCTTTGCCTTGCCTGCGCCTCGGTTGTCGCGCTGGTTGCAAAGAACCACACGCAAGTTGCAATCTTTTTCCCTGCTGCAGGTTGATTCAGGACGCCAGGCAGTGCTTGATGCTGTGGCTGAGCTTGGTGAACCGGGAATGGAATATCTTGCAGACAACAATAGTGTTTATCTCATGCTGCCGGAAAAAGAGGGGCAGAGTGAACAAAAAATAGGGGAGAAGATACTCTCTTTGCAGGCAAGACGGGAAAGGGAAGGACAAGCAGTAAATGTGGGTGTTAGTTCCTATCCTTCTGCTGATTTTCGAAAATCCGAATTCCTGCTCAACTGCTGTAAAGCGCTTTTTCATGGAACCTTTCTGGAGAAGGGCGTTGTGGTGAAATTTGATGCTGTAAGTCTCAATATCAGCGGTGATGTCTTCTATGGAGAGGGGGATCTGGTTCGGGCCGTAAAAGAGTATCGAAGAGGATTGCTCCTTGGGCCCGACAATGGAAACCTGCTCAACAGCCTCGGGGTCTGTTATGCCCAGATGAACCGGCATAAGGAGGCTGTTGAATGTTTCAGCAAGGCCTGTGCGAGCAGGGATGACCAATTTATGGCCCTCTATAATCTTGGCCTGGAGCAGCAGCTCCAGGGAGAAAATGTGGCGGCCATTGATTCTTTCACTGAAGCCCTTGCTCTGCCCATGGAAGAGGAGAGAGAGGAGAAGGCCAGGAGAGATATGACGTTTCAGCTGGCAGTCCTTTGTACTGAAGAAGCCCGCTACACAAAGAGTCTGGAGCTCCTGCTCTCCTGGTATGAGGCGGAAAGGGATGGCCCGGGGAGTGGAAAAGCTGCCCGCTATCTTGGAGAATCCTATCATGGTATCGGCAACGATCAAGAGGCCATGACCTGGCTGCAGCGGGCCATGCGTCATGACGAATATGATGCCGAGGTCCTGGGTCTGCTTGGTGAGATCTACCTGAAAGAGAATGAGGGCGACGACATTGCTCTCAGGTTTTGCGAAAAGAGTGTTGAACTCAGTCCTGATTCTTTAAGCTTGAAATTACGACTGGCCAGGGTGCAGATCCATTGCGGGGATTTTCAAGCCGCCCTGAAAAATCTACAGCCCTGTCTCAGGAATCGAAAGCTCCGACCAGAAGCCTTGCTGCAGAGGGGATTGCTCTCTTTGGAACAGGGAGATGGGCAAGCGGCCAAAAAGTGGTTTGCTAAAACAGTCTCTCATACAGACAGTGATCAAAAAATAGTGGCACAAGCCAACCACTATTTGAAACAGATAAAGAAGTAAGGACGGAAAATATGGTCATGAAAGAACGTAGACGTATCAATCGGGAGCCGAAGTATTGTCTGGAGAATGTTGTAATCGAGGATTCCTGGCGAATGTTCCGCATCATGGGGGAGTTTGTTAACGGGTTTGACACCATGTCAGCCATTAATGTGCCTTCAGTGACCATTTACGGGTCTGCCAGAACGCCTTCCGATCATCCCTGTTATAAGATGGCGGAACAGATCTCCGCAGATCTGGCCCGGGCAGGCTATGGCATCATCACCGGCGGGGGGCCGGGAATCATGGAGGCAGCCAACAAGGGGGCCACTGAGGCCGGAGGGGTGTCTGTTGGTTTAAATATTGCTCTCCCCCATGAGCAGGCCCCCAATCCATATCCGAATTATTCCCTGCAATTTAAGTACTTCTTTGTGCGCAAAGTTATGTTTATGAAATATTCCATGGGCTTCATCTGTATGCCCGGCGGGTTCGGTTCCCTGGATGAGCTCTTTGAATCCGTGACTCTCATCCAGACCAATCGGGTCAAGCCTTTCCCCATCGTCCTGATGGGCAGCGAGTTCTGGGGAGGGTTGGTTGGCTGGCTTAAAGACCAGCTTCTTGCCAATGATACCATCAGTGAGGAAGACCTCGACATGATCCATGTAATGGACGAAACGGAAGCAGTAGTTGATTTTATCAAAAAGACCGTTGTATTATAAAGATTGAGAGAAATTGCAGGAGCAGATGAGCTTTGTCAGGAATGTGGTTGGGATAAACAATTCCTGCATGGCTGTTAACTTGATACAGGAGTAAAGGTATGGCTCAGATTGATGCGTTTTTTAAGTTGATGAATGATGAGGGTGCCTCGGATTTACATATGGTCGCCGAGCAGCAGCCCCTTCTCCGTATCCGTGGTGATATGGAACGTGTCAAGTTTAAGAAGATGGGGCATGAAGAGTTGCGGGCAATGCTCTATGAGATCTGCCCCGAAGACAAGATCAAAAACTTTGAAGAAAGCGGAGATGTGGATTTCGGTTATGAGATTCCGGGGCTTGCCCGTTACCGTTGTAACTTCTTTCGCCAGAAATATGGAATTGGCGCGGTTTTTCGGGAGATCCCCAGCGAAATTCAGAGTTGCGAGCAACTGGGGCTGCCCAAGGTTATTTCTCGTCTGGCCTACCTTCCCAAAGGCTTGGTCCTGGTGACCGGGCCCACCGGTTCAGGTAAATCCACGACCCTGGCTGCCATTATTGATGAGGCAAATAGAAACAGGAAGGATCATATCCTGACCATTGAGGATCCCATCGAGTTTGTTCATCGCAGTCAGAAGTGTGTGATCAATCACCGGGAGGTCGGGCAGCACACCAAGAGTTTTACGGCCGCCCTGCGCGGTGCCCTGCGTGAGGATCCGGACATCATCATGGTTGGTGAGATGCGTGACCTGGAAACGATTGCCCTGGCCATGGAAGCGGCCATGACCGGTCATCTGGTGTTTGGCACCCTGCATACTTTGAATGCCATGAAGACAGTGGATCGTGTTGTCGAGATTTTTCCGGCAAACCAGCAGGGCCAGGTGCGATCTACCCTTTCTGATGCCCTGAAGGCCGTTGTCTCGCAGACCCTGTTTAAGCGTAAGGATGTGAAAGGACGCTGTGCAGCTCTGGAGGTCCTGGTGGCCACCCCAGCCGTCCGAAACCTGATTCGAGAAGCGAAGACCTACCAGATTGCCTCGGTTATGCAGACAGGGAAGAAATATGGCATGCAGACCTTGGATGATGCTATCATGGGGTTTTTGGAAAAGGGGATGATCAGCGCTGATGACGCCTACTCCAACTCCGTCGAGAAATCAAAGTTCCTCAAGTTCTTGAAAAGACCGCCCTCTGATTTTACCGAGGTTTAGGTCCAAAATCATTGGCCGTCTGACTCTTCAGCGATCTCCAGGTATTTCTTGACCGTTCTCCGGTCAAGGCCGGTCGTCCGCGCTACGGCCTGATAGGTGCCATATTTTTGGTAGAGTATAGTGCAGTAGTATGCTGTCAGCTCGGTCACGTTTAGGGTTCCTGCCTCTAAGGCGTTGTGAAGGGATTGCCCATGCACAGTGTTGTTTGCCGGTGTGGATGAACCACTGCAGCGGTCATTGAGTAAAATCTGTCTGATGCACTGTTCCAACTCTCTGACATTACCCAGCCACCGGTAGTTTTTGCCCATTTCTCTATCAATGATCCCCAGGATTCTGGCTGTCAAGTCTGTGTCCTCATAACCTGTTATTTTGTACAGGAGGACACTCGTTAACAGTTCAAGTTCACGGTGATCTTCACCAATCCTCTGTCGTAGAGACGGAATTTGAATTCTGTCCGAACTGAGCCTGAAATAAAAATCATTACGAAATGTTCCCTGCTTGCGCATCTCATCAAGGGGGCGATTGGTGGCGGCAATGACCCTGCCTGAAAACCGTTTTTCTTCCTGGCTTCCCACTGGTGAAAATATCCGATCCTGAAGTACTCGTAACAATTTGATTTGAGTTGGGATATCGGCATCTCCTATCTCGTCTAAAAAAATTGCTCCATAGGGTGAACAGACAGCAAAGACACCTTTGTGACCATAGAGGGCTCCGGTAAATGCACCTTTTTTGTGACCAAAAAGTTCTGACTCGATGAGTTGGGCAGAAAATTGAGAGAGGTTGCGGGAGACAAATGCAGTGGTGAAGTTTTCACGAAAGGTATTGCTCTCGCGGTCAAACGGGATGTACCCTGAGCGTCCAATGGCTGCGGCAGCTAGACTCTTTCCTGTGCCTGTCTCTCCGAGAAGCAGGGTGGAAAAATCTTCCATACGCTGCCACAGGCCATGGGCATATCGTTCAATATCATGGGTGAAGATATTATTCCAGAGTTGGGCGCGTAACTGCATCATGGCTTGGCTGCTCCCGATCAGGCCATGGTGGATAAAAAAATAGGCACGTCGCATCTGGAAGAAAAGGGAAAAAAAGTGCAAACTCTCTGCTGGAGTAAAGCCAAAGTCTTGCAAAAGTTGCAGGGCCTCATTCGCCTCTTTCAGGGGGACCAGCTTTGCCTTTTTGTCTGACTGCGCCAGGATGTGTCTATCCAGTGTGCTGGAGTATCTGTGGAACACATGAAAGAGGAGCAGGTTTCTGGCAAGTTGCCTGTCTGTTTCCAAGGTAAAGGATAAGAGGGGCTTATGATCTGTTTGTTTAAGCCTGGCAACCTGTTCTGTTGCTAGTTTGATTACCCTGGCCATGATAGCCTGATCAGGAGAGGTCGCCGGCAGCCCACTGATCCTGCAGTCAGTCTGTCGTCGCTGGGCGGTAAAGGGGTTGTCGTAGATGGCCCTGGAAAAAAGAGCAAAGAGTGTCCGTTCCCGTTCTGTCAGTGCGTGGCTCATAATGGACCTGGAAAAAAGTATTTGATAGGATGTTCAATTAATGGATATCATGTATACATATAATGTCAATATCATTTCTGAGGCGGAGCAGGTGATTGTTTGTTATTTATTAGTTCTAGTATGTTACCTGCTATGGGCGGATCTGGCACACTATCTGAAAAGGGGAAGTTGTTCTATAAACCCTTTTTATTGCAGATTGCTATCAGTGTGAGGAGAGAATGAAGGACAATACAAACGGTATGAAGGAGGTACGGGCAGCCAGGGCCAAGTTTCTTGCCATGGCTGCTACCTACTTTCTTGGGGTCTTCAATGATAATTTTTTTAAACAGGCAGCGCTGCTGCTTGCCGTGGCGGCAGGACAGAGCGGCCTGCAGGGAAGTGCCACTGCCCTCTTTTCCCTGCCATTTATCCTCTTTTCTGCCTATGGTGGTTGGCTTGCGGATCGATTTTCCAAACGTCAGGTGATTATCGGGGTGAAATTTCTTGAGGTGCTTGCCATGCTCATGGGCGCCTATGGCATCATGACCCTGAACTGGACATGGATACTGGCCATGGTCTTTCTCATGGGACTGCAGTCCACCTTCTTTGGCCCGGCCCTCAATGGTTCCATCCCAGAGCTCTATCCTCCCTGGTACGTCACCAAGGCCAATGCCTTGTTGAAGCTGGTGACTACAGTGGCAATCCTTTTGGGTATGGCGACAGCTGGAATTGCCCTGGACCAACAGTGGCTGGATACCGAGGTTCCTTTTGGAAGAATTCTGGTCTCTCTGGTGGTCCTCGCTGTTGCTTTTCTGGGGCTGGCCACTGCCTTTGGTATCAAAAAAATCAAGAGTGCCGGTAGCCATTTGTCCTTTCCCTGGGCAGGCCCCCTGATCTCATTACAAGACTCCATTCGTCTCCGTCATGACCCACTCCTGCTGTTGGCTGTGATCGGCGACACCTTCTTTTACTTTCTCAGTCTGCTGGCTGTAATGGTGATCAATACCATGGGCATCAGTCAGCTCCATATGTCAAAAACGGCCACAAGCCTGCTGGCTGTTTCCCTCATGGTCGGAGTCTGTCTTGGTGCACTTGTTGCAGCGCGTATCACCAGCTCCGAGCGCTGGTCTCATGTCCTTGCCCCGGCCAGTTTCGGGATGGGGATCTGTCTGCTGGCAACCGGTGCCCTTGCCCAAACAAATTTTGATCTGCAATGGCCGTTATTGCTGCTGGGTTTGATTGGTGCTGGACTCTGCGGCGGTATTTTCCTCATTCCGCTCACAAGTTTTATCCAGGTTCGACCAAAGAGTGATGAGAAGGGGAAGGTGATTGCTGCTGCCAACTTCTGTGCTTTCAGTGGAATGCTGATTGCCGGCCAGGTCTTTATCCTCTTTGATTCCAGCTTTCTTCCCTCCACAAACATGCTCTTTCTTGGAGGACTTGGAGTGGTCAGTGCATTCCTTTTTTATGCCGGGACTACTGCAGCCAAGAGGCATGAAAATCAGGACACCAAGGAGGGAACCCATGCTTAAGAGATTTCTCCATCTTCTCCTGCTTTTTCTTTTACGTCTTCGTTATCGCGTTGAGATAAAAGGGCTGGATGCAGTCTTGGACAAGGGGAAAGATTCTATTCTCTTTATGCCCAATCATCCTGCCCTTATCGATCCCGTCATTGTGATGTCTCGCCTGTTAAAGGACTTTTCACCCCGTCCACTGGCCGATGAGAACCAGGTGGACAGGACTTTTGTACGCCCCCTGATGAAGATGCTACGGGCAGTTGTTATTCCTGACCTCAATAAAAGTGGAAAAGAGGGAAGACGGCGGGTCATGGAAGGTGTGCAGGGAATTATAGAAGGTCTGCAGCAGGGGGATAATATTCTGCTCTATCCTGCAGGAAGGTTGAGTCGCAGTCGTCATGAATCCATTGGGGCCAACAGTTCCGTTGATCTGATTCTGAAAAGGGTTCCCAAGGCACGAATCGTTTTGCTGCGTACCACTGGTCTCTGGGGAAGCAGTTTCAGTCATGCCAATGGTATGCCCTCTCTTCTGAAATGTTGGCGCCTCTATTTCCGTGCCCTTTTAACTGGCGCTCTTTTTTTCCTGCCCAAACGGACAGTCACCATCGAGGTGGTGGAACCTGCTGCCTTCCCTCGTGGAGCAGATAAGTTACGAATTAACAGCTATCTGGAGGAATTTTACAATGAAGTTCCTCAACAAAATACAGCTGTCCCCTATTACTGGTGGCAGGGGAGAGAGCCCCGGCAGCTGCCGGAACCGGCTCAGAAGAATGTGAGTGGTGATACAAGCCATATCCCGGCTGCCACGAGAGAGTTGGTGGTCGAGAAATTACAGGAGTTGACCGGGATCGAGACCATCAACCAGGGCGACAAACTGGCCCAGGATTTAGGGATGGACTCCCTGGTCCTGGTGGAATATGTGACCTGGCTGGAACAGGAGTTTGGGGCAACGCTCATGAACCTTGATGGGCTGCAGACGGTTGCTCACTGTATGTTGGCGGCAGCCGGGGAATTCAGTTCGCCGGAAAATGGTGATGAGATTGTTGTGGATGACCGCTGGTTCAAGGGGCAGACCACTCGTCCACTCACCATGCCACAGGGTGAAAATGTGGCTGAGTTCTTTTTGCAGCAGGCTGCAGAAAATCCAGACAAGGTGATCGTTGCTGATCAGATCAGTGGTGCCAAGACCTACAGACAGCTGCTCACCGGAATATTTGCCCTGCGTCCTGCAATTGAGAAGCTGCCGGAATCACAGGTGGGAATCATGCTGCCTGCCACAGTCAGTGCTGCACTCTCTTACCTCAGTGTCATGTTTGCCGGCAAGGTGCCGGTCATGGTCAACTGGACAGTAGGAGCCGGCAATATGGCCTACTGTCTGAACAATGCAGAGGTAAGCCATGTCATTACCGCAAAGGCATTGTATGAGAAGGTCAAGGGCCAGGGAGTGAATCTTGATGCAACAGGTGTCACCTTTCTTTTTCTCGAAGAAATGGCTGCTGCAATCACCACGCCTGCCAAGTTAATGGCCCTGTTCCAAGCCCGTTTTTCTGTAAAGCGCTTGCGAAATGCTCCTGTCAAGGATACTGCGGCCATCCTTTTTACCTCGGGCTCAGAGGCCCACCCCAAGGCTGTTCCCTTGAGTCACGGGAATTTCCTTGCCAATATTTGCGATTTTACCGATGTTCTCACCTTGCAGGAAGGAGACCGGCTCCTGGGTATGCTCCCTCCTTTTCACTCACTGGGTCTTGCCGGTACGCTTATTATGCCTCTGGTCATGGGCTTGCCCACTGTCTATTATCCCAATCCAACAGAAGGGGCACTGCTCGCTGGAATTGCTGCAGCCTTTAAGGTCTCCCTGTTCATAGGCACACCTACTTTTTTAAATGGTATAGCAAGCGCAGTGGGAGAGAAGAAACTCGATGCCATCCGCATCGCCTTTACCGGAGCGGAAAAATGTCAGCCCTATGTGTACGAGGCAATGGAAAAGAGTTTTCCAAATGTTACGGTCTGTGAGGGGTATGGGATTACAGAATGTTCACCAGTGGTAAGCGTCAATGATCCTGCCCAGCCTTATCCGGGAACCATTGGTCGGGTCCTGCCTTCCATGGAATATGTCATTGTCCACCCTGAGACAGGACGAGCCGTAGCAGAAAAAGAGAGTGGTACCTTGCTGCTTCGGGGACCCAACATCTTTGCCGGATATCTCAATTATCAGGGCAAATCACCCTTTGTCGAATATGAGGGGAAACAGTGGTACAACAGCGGCGACCTTGTGCAGGAGAAGGATGGAATTCTCACCTTTGCCGGGCGTCTCAAACGGTTCATCAAACTTGGTGGAGAGATGATCTCTCTGCCTGCCATTGAGGAAGTCCTGACCAG
This sequence comes from uncultured Desulfocapsa sp., assembly GCA_964409855.1. Taxonomy (GTDB): domain Bacteria; phylum Desulfobacterota; class Desulfobulbia; order Desulfobulbales; family Desulfocapsaceae; genus Desulfocapsa. The sequence continues at coordinate 53,302 of CAYPEU010000006.1, read as the reverse complement.
CCGGTTCCAAGGGAATGACGAGCCGGTTCTGGCAGTATCTGCGACACCTGGAGATGATCATCCTGAGATTGTTCTCTTCACCACAGGGGCTCTGGTGCGGGAAGAGGCAAATCGTATTATTCGTGAGCAGGGCTTTTCTCCCCTGCATAATATAAGGCGCACGGTGGAAGTGGAGATGATTCCACTCCTTGGGACTGGCAAGACCGACTACAGAACCCTTGAGGATCTGCTCAGGTGACACATGCTTTGCAGCTTGAAGCAGCAGGATAAAGAGGAGGGGATACCAAACCGTGAAGACAAGGAAAAGAGGAAGGTCAGTGGAGAATCGATTGCACCATCTGTTTTTCTGTCTCGTTGCCTTGTTGACTGTAGCTGCTTGTACTTCGGTACAACCACACTCATCCACCAGTGTTGAACTAATCAAGACGACCAGTGGTGTCGATTTCCAAGACAGCCCTGCTGTCAGGGCAAGGATCTTGAAGCAATATGATGAGTGGCAACATATACCATACAAGAGAGGAGGTTTGAGCAAAGGTGGTGTAGATTGCTCAGGTCTCGTTTACCTAACTTTTCGCTCGAAACTTGGTTGCATTATTCCAAGAACGACTGCGTTACAAGTCAAAACAGGGAGGAAGATAGCCATCAATGATCTGCGTGCTGGAGATCTCGTATTCTTCCAGACTGGTTTGTTTTCCAGGCATGTGGGAATTTATATGGGTGACTCAACCTTTCTCCATGCATCATCTAGCAGGGGAGTCATACTCTCAAGCCTGAAGGAGAACTATTGGGAAAAACGGTTTTGGACTGCAAGGCGGATTTGTATTTAATCAGGCCATGTTCAATGGAAGAATCAGACCCATACCGATTTAGAGCAGGTTATGAGTGTCATTGCCCAAGCAGAGAGATAGAAAAAAATGTACTGGTTTTCACCTGATTGTCTTGTTCTAAGACAGTAACTGCCCCGATTTCTGCACTGTTCAGAAGTGGGATCTTTTTCTCCCCGCAATAGTCGCGTAACTGCTGTGATGGAAACAGCCGGAGGCCGAAGCGTCCGGCAGAGACCACAATATATTCGGGACTCACAGCGTCGAGGAATTCCTTTGAATTAGCTGTTTTCGAGCCGTGATGGGGAGAGAGAAGGAAGGTGGAGTGAAGATTGCTGTTTTCTTCGATCAATGCGTGTTCTACTTGTCCGCTGATGTCCCCTGGGAAAAGGCAGGAGAAACTTTGACCCTGGAGTTGCAGGATTAGGCTCTTGTCGTTGGAACTTAACGAATGGGATGGTCTGTTATCCTGGAACGGGTTCCCTAAGTTGACCAGTCTTGTTTTCCTGCTCTGCAGGAGCAGTTCACCTTTTTCAGGCGTTCTCACTGTTATATCAAGATCGCGGGCAAGTGACAGCAGGTCAGCATATTTTTGATCATGGCCGCTGGAGCCATTTATCCACAGGGTCTTGGGATGGAAACGCTGCAGGAGAAAAGGGATACCGTTGTAGTGATCAGCATCGGCGTGGGTAATGACGATGGCCTCAAGTCTGGTGATTCCTCTCTGCCAGAGATACGGCGCAATGAGCTGCTCGCCCACATTGAATTTTGCTGAAGAGCTGCCTCCGCCGTCGATGAGTATTTTTTTGCCGCCGGGAAAGGAGAGCAGGGAGGAGCTTCCCTGTCCCACATCGAGAAAGGTGATTTCAGAGGCAGTGGAAAACTTATCAGTCAGGTTTTGAGCCGGGAAAAAGAAGAGACAGCAGACGCCTAGAAAGAGAGGAATGGTTTTTTTTCGTGCTATCTTGGTGAAACAAAGCCCAAGGGTAAGGTAATAGAGAAGAACAAGAATCACAGATGGTGTTGGGAGCCAGAGGCAGGAAAAGGATGTGCCGGCAAAGAGATCGGCCACTTTCATGGCAATTGAGATCCCGGGGCTTCCCAAATGTAGAATCCATTCTGCGCCTTGCGGACTGATAAAGAGAAGCGGGATGGCCAGTAGTCCAAGGGGCAGGCTCCAGAGGCAGAGCAGAGGCTCGAGAAAAAGATTTGAAATTGGGCCTGCCATGGACACACGATTAAATACCAGAATGAGCAGCGGTGCAGTGCCAATGGTGGCAGTAACTGAGACGAGTAGTGCAGCACATATCCAGCGGAAGATGATTGTGGGGGCACGTCGTAGCAGACTCTGGTCAGGACCTGTTTTCTGTTCTACGAGGGTGGCGAGTCTTGGAAGGATGAGAATCAGGGATGCCACAGCCATAAAGGAAAGTTGAAACGAGATAGTGAACAGGCTGAGTGGGTTCCAGAGAAGAATGATGAGTGCGGCAAAGGATAGAGTTGTAAAAGGGGAACGCTGTCGATTGACGCAAAAGGCAAGGATAAAGACCAGAACCATGATCAGAGCACGCAGGACAGGCGTCTGTACGCCTGCCAGCAGGGCATAGCCGCAGAGTGGAGGAAGGGTCGCGAGCAGGGCAAGTTTTTTGGCAGAGTGGCGGAGCATGAGATATTGTGACCGTCTTGTCAGCCAGTAACAGAGGACAAACAGTGCAGAGGCAAGCAGAGAGAGGTGAAGTCCGGAAATAGCAAGAATGTGCATCACCCCTGAAGCCTTGAAGTCCTCTAATACTTTTGGGGAAATCCTTGATCTGTCTCCAATAAGCAGGGCTCTGTATATCCCGGCTTGTTTTGGGGGAAGGGTTTTGTCCAGTAGCTCTCGCACCGCAAGACGTATTCTTTCTGGGAAATAGCGCAGAGAATGGGTCCAAGAATTTCTTTTTTCAAGGGCATGGATATGGATAGGTGAGTGGATCCTGCCAATGATCCAGATATCTTTGTTTGTCAGAAACGAGGGATAATCAAAACTTCCAGGATTACCGAATCGGTAGGGACGGGAAAGATGTGTCCGAATGACCAGTTCATCACCGGGGAGTAATTCTTCAGGCCATGCTCCTTTCATACTTAGGCGAACAAGGCCATGCACAGAAGAGAAAAAGGGCTCACCTTTTATGCGTAAGGCAGAACTGTCTATCAGGAGAGTGGTTTTTCTGCCATCAAAGAGTGGCATGCTGGGCAGGGTTCCAATAAGCACAACATCTTCTTCCTGGGTGATTCTTTTGGATATATGGCCACCCTGCAAGGGACGTTCGGAAAAATTGCCAGTATGGAGAAGGCCAAGGGCGGCTGCAGAGAGAAGAAGGAAAAGGGTTGTTCGCTGTGGGTTGCTCTCTTGCCTGTAACAAATGAGTGTTGTGGTAAGCAGCAGGGCGGCAATAGTTATGCTGGCAGGGGGAGGGAGTGGGAAGAAGTGGTGAAGGACAATACCTGCAGCAAAGGCCACAGTCAGCGCTGCCAACAGGTAATGAGCAAGCAGGGCAAACACGTGTTTCACAGCATTTCTTTGATAAGTCTGAGATGACGGGCGATAACCCCCTGTTGTCGGACAATGCAGGCACGAGCTGCTTCACCGGTAGTTTTAAGCAGATGGCTGTCTTGCAGTAATCGCAGGAGGGTGGCGGTCAGTTCATCTTCATTATGAACCGTGAATGCCCCCTTGGCAAGAATCAGTTCCTCGCTGATTTCAGAAAAATCTTCCATATGGTGGCCATAGAGCACAGGGAGTCCAACAACCGCAGGCTCAATGGGATTATGTCCTCCTTTTGGTACTAGGCTGCCACCGACAAAGGCGATGTCAGCATGGCTGTAGAGGTTGTTTAATTCACCTATCACATCAAGAATAAAAAGATCTTTACCGCCTGCATTTATCTGACTGCGACGGTTTGCCGTCAGATCCATTGTATTGGCAAGGATCTGGATCTCCTTGCCTTGATCAACATTTCGTGGGGCAATGATCAAATAGAGCCCGGGGATCTCTTTTTTGAGTTTTTTATAACTCTGCAGCAGGATTTTTTCTTCGCCTTCGTGGGTGGAGCCGGCGACTAGAAGCAATTGGTATTCCGGCAGGTTGAAAGGAAGAGGCTGTTTGCCTTCGGATTTGTTGTAAAGGGCAGTATCATACTTGAGGTTGCCGAAGGTATGCACTTGCTGTTGTGCAACTCCGAGCAGGATAAGGTTCTGCCGATCTTTTTCCGTCTGCATGGACAGGGCTTGAAAGCTGCTGAACAGCGGTCTGAAAAAGAAGGAAAAACGTTGATATGAGCGTATGGAACGAGCTGAGATACGACCATTGACCAGTAGGCTTGGGATATTTCGTTGCCTGAGAGTGGCCAAAAGATTGGGCCAGAAGTCGGTTTCCACCAGGATAAAGAGGTCAGGCCGGACCACCCCCAGAAAACGGTAAACCACCGGTAGAATATCCAGGGGAAAGGGAATAAAATAGTCAATCTTGTCATGCAGCAGTTTCTCAGCCACCTGGGCTCCGGCCCTGCTGGATGCAGAGAAGATAAGCCGCACATCGGGCATCTCCCTGCGGAGTTCGATGACAAGGGGTAGGGCAGAGGTCACTTCCCCCACGGACAGGGCATGGATCCAGACACACTTCTTCTGCTCCGCACTCCTGTCAGACAAAAGGTCGAATCCAAGTCGACGCAGGGTGTGCAGTCGATATTTCGGGATCAGCAGGATCAGAACGGCCAGGGGCAGAAACAGGATCGGCAGGAGCAGGAGCTGGAGAATGTTGTACAGTATTATCATTGCTTATGGTTTAGTTTTTGTTTGAAAATAACTGTACCACAATTCGCTTTTGCTGGATATGATAAAGGTGTAACAGAGGTTAGCAAACCCATGGATCCTGACCGTTGAAATGGTATAAGGAGGTAAAAAAAGTGGAGACGATGGTTAGGGAGTGAGGCCGGAGAAACGATGAATATTATTCTGATAGAAAAAAAAGAACTTTTTGAGAAGCGTGTGGTTCTCACAGATCATCGGGCCAAACACATCATAAAGGTCTTGAAGAAAGAGGTCGGTGATCAGTTACGCTTGGGAGTGATTGACGGACTTAGCGGCGAAGCAACGGTGATTGCTGTGCAACGCAAATTTCCCTTTGTCGTCGAACTCCTGGTGAACCTGAGCAGCGAACATGATCGTCCACCAGTTATTGACCTCCTCCTGGCCCTCCCCAGGCCCATCATGTTGCGGAGAATCCTGAGCCAGGTGGCTGCCCTTGGTATCGGCACCATCTACCTGGTCAACGCCAATCGGGTGGAGAAGAGCTTCTGGGAAGCAGGATTGCTGGAAGAAAAAGAATACCGTCCCCATCTCGTTCATGGCTTGGAACAGGCCGTTGATACACGGCTGCCGAGACTTCAGGTTCATCGTCATTTCCGTCCTTTTGTCGAAGATATTCTGCCTGAGCTTGCCTTGGAATATGGTCATCTGCTGCTTGCCCATCCTCTGGGGGAAAAAAAATTGTCTCACTGTCTGCAGAGGCGGAGGAAAAGGATACTCTTTGCAGTGGGGCCGGAAGGTGGTTGGGTTGATTTCGAGGTGGAAAAACTTCTCGCAGCCGGTATGCAGCCCTTTTCCCTGGGACCCAGGATCCTGAAGGTGGATACAGCCGTGGTCGCCATCCACAGCAGGATCAGTCAGGAACTGGAGAGGGAGGCGGTTGATGGAAGCGTGTGAACACTAATCATGAACTAAACAGAACGCATTTATCCGATGGGCCAACATTTGGCAGTTATCGAGGGAGAAGACGCCTTAATTTCCTTGTCAAGAATCTCGTTAATGACATAAAGATATTGTTAAACGTCAGTGGCACCAAGCTTAGCAGGCCATAGCCGCTCACATATCTTGGATTAATCCTGACATAGAATTTTACTGCCGGGTTAGTATGGTTTTGCCAGAAGTCTCTGTCTTCGGCAGACTCCCTTATTATCCAGCCTACTTGCCGTACTAGAATATCTTGCCCCTCAATCGGCTCAATATGGAAAAGAGTTGCTAATTCCAGCAGAAGGTCTTTGACACGGTTAGGCAAGGGCAGATCTGGTCGAGGGTAGTATTCTTTAAAATAACGGGAGAACATATAGAAAACCGAGGGATGAACAAAAGAGCCTAGATAGTAAAGTGCACAAAAAGGATGTCTTATTCGATATTTCATTGCTTCGAAAAATCCAAACCACAAGGTCTTGCTCCGTCCCCGGTATTCTCTCAAAATTCCTGCCTCTGCACGAAATATGACGCAATGACCTTCAATGACACTGGTATTAAAACGGTGCAATGCACAATAGCCAACCCACTTATTCATATTATTTTTTTATAGATTCGAACACGAGTCCAATCTGCCGGTGAGTCGATAACATATGAAACGAAGCTGGCTTTCTCTACACCATCAAATATGAGTGAATGAAGCTTGTACAATGAACTGGCAAAGGTATCTTTTTCATCCATTGACAACTTTGAGGGATCAATAACATCAGAGTTCCTGATTCTATCACGCATAAAAATGACCCTTGGTATGTTGCCGGTTTGTAATGAAATATGAGTTAGTTGCGGATTTGTGCAAAAGCCAGCAATGTAATGGCACCTCTTGACTCATGAAAAGTATATTTAATTCTACAACAAATCTTCAGCATTTTTTAGAGGCAGGACGTTATCTGATCTACCAGTCAATGGAAAAGAGTCTCAACCTTACAGCCATGAATGATTACCATGGCAAAGTCATTCTGCCACGAGAAAATGAATACTCGATTAAGTCATTCTTTGAGCCAGTAATGGGAGATGGTCATCAGCAAGGCAGTTGAATACTTTTAACCCTAAATGTTTCCTGATTATCATCTGGGATAGTCATGCAGTTCAGGGAGCAAAAAGTTGCCGCTAAGCATGAAAATTGATGTACCAGTGAGATAATATATTCCCAAAATATGTTGACCTTCGTTGCTCCATTCCAGTCAACTCTCTTATCTATACCACCTCATTGTTTTTAATGTCCCATCTATTATCTTAATAATATCAATGCGATTGTCGTTTTTGGGTGAGGGGTCAAGATAAAGATTTACTTTTGGACATTCTTGATAGCCAGTGATAAAATTTTCTATATTTTAGATTCAAGTTGTAAATTTCTCAAAAGTTAAACTGTTGAATTGAAGTACGTGGTCCAGGCAGAGCAAAGGGAAAAAATATTTCTTTTTTTGTTTTGATTGGCTGAATATCTGTGAGGAATGAGGGCATGACTATGTCGAATTGCTTCTTAGATACGAGAAGTACACTGGAGGTCAACGGTAAGCAGTTTACCTACTACGCCATCAACGGCGGCGAACTGGCATCTTACCCGTCGATTGTTCGTCTGCCGGTTTCCATAAAGATCCTGCTGGAGAACCTGTTACGCCATCAGGATGAACACAGTTGTTCCTGTGATGATATTGAGACCCTGGCTGTGAGTGGTGGTCGGGGAAATGATCGGGAGATTGCCTATCATCCGGCGCGAGTGTTGATGCAGGACTTTACCGGTGTACCCGCGGTGGTGGATTTGGCTGCCATGCGAGATGCCCTGGTCGAACGGGGTGTGGACCCCCGAAAAATAAATCCGCTGTCCAGGGTGGATTTGGTTATTGATCATTCGGTCAGCGTCGATACATTTGCCACGAAGACTGCCTTTACAGAAAACATGTCCATGGAAATGCAGCGCAACAGGGAGCGCTATCAATTTCTAAAATGGGGGCAGGACGCTTTTGATAACTTCAACGTGATGCCGCCGGGGAGTGGCATCTGCCACCAGGTTAATCTGGAATACCTGGCCAAGGCGGTGTGGAGCGAGAGAGTAAACAGCGAGGTCATCGCTTATCCCGATACCCTGGTGGGTACTGATAGCCATACCACCATGATCAATGGGCTGGGCGTGCTGGGTTGGGGGGTGGGCGGCATTGAGGCGGAAGCAGCCATGCTGGGCCAGCCTATTTCAATGCTCATTCCAGATGTGGTCGGTTTTGAGCTGACCGGTCAGTTACCGGAAGGTATTACCGCTACCGATCTGGTGTTGAAGGTGGTGCAGATGCTGCGCGAACATGGTGTGGTGGGGAAATTTGTAGAGTTTTACGGCAGTGGATTGGAGCAGTTGCCAATAGCCGACCGTGCCACCATTGCCAATATGGCACCGGAATATGGTGCCACCTGCGGTTTTTTCCCGGTGGATAGCCAAACAATCAATTACCTGCGTCTGAGTGGCCGGAATGAAGAGTCCATCGCTTTGGTGGAAAGCTATTGCCGGGCTCAGACCATGTGGCGTGATGATACCAGCCAGTCTCCTGATTTTGCTGACACCCTGCATCTGGATATGTCCACGGTGGTACCCGGCCTGGCCGGGCCTAAACGCCCTCAGGATCGAGTAGCGGTAGGAGAGCTCAAATCCGCCATAGACTCCTTTATCGAGTTGGATGGCAAGGGCGACCAGCTTGATACCCGCTTTCCGTTATCCAATAGTGACCAGGCCATGCACCATGGTGATGTGGTGATTGCAGCCATCACCTCCTGTACCAATACCACCAACGCCGAAGTCATGCTGGGTGCCGGGTTGGTGGCCAAGAAGGCTCTGGCAAAAGGGCTGCGACCTAAGCCCTGGGTTAAGACCTCGCTGGCTCCTGGCTCCAAGGTGGTCACTGACTATCTGCATAAGGCAGGACTGCAGGATGCACTCGATACTCTGGGCTTTAACCTCGTTGCCTATGGCTGTACCACCTGTATTGGCAATTCAGGTCCTTTGCCCCAGGAGGTGGAAGATGCCATCAATGCCGATGATCTGGTGGTGTGCTCTGTACTTTCAGGGAACCGCAACTTTGAAGGGCGTATCCATCCTCTGGTCAAAGCGAGTTGGCTGGCCTCCCCGCCCTTGGTTGTTGCCTATGCCCTGGCAGGAACCACCCGTATTGACCTCAGTTGCGATCCCATCGGCAACGACACGGATGGCCAGCCCGTGTACCTGCAAGATATCTGGCCCAGCAATGAAGAGATTGCTGAACTGTTGCCGACTGTCAGTAATGACCTGTTTACAAAGGAATACAGTGAGATATTCCATGGTGATGCCAATTGGATGGCCCTTGATGGCGGCGGTGGTGAAACCTATTCCTTTTCTCCCGATTCCACGTATATCCAGCTACCGCCTTTCTTTGATGAAAAGTATAGGAGGAGCAACAAGGAGAATATTGTCGCTGCCCCTATCCTGGCCATGCTGGGGGACTCGCTCACCACCGATCATATCTCACCGGCCGGGGCGATCCCGACAGACAGTCCGGCGGCTCAGTTTCTGCGCAATCATGGCGTATCTGAGGAGGACTTTAACTCCTATGGGTCGCGTCGCGGGAATCACGAAATTATGATGCGCGGCACTTTTGGCAATATCCGTATTCGCAATGAAATGGTACCCGAACTTGAAGGGGGGTATACGCACTTGTCGGGTGAAACAAAACCCATGTTTATATATGATGCAGCCATGGAATACCAGTCCAGAGGGATATCCACGGTGGTGGTGGGAGGCAAGGAATACGGCACCGGTTCCAGTCGCGACTGGGCTGCAAAAGGCACCTTGCTCCTTGGCGTTAAGGCGGTGATCGTTGAGAGCTTTGAACGTATCCTCCGTTCCAATCTGGTGGGTGTGGGGGTACTGCCCCTGCAATTTATGGAGGGTGAAAATCGTAGAACGTTGGGGCTGACCGGCGACGAGCAGTTCGATATTCTTGGATTGGATGGGAAGTTGCAACCCAAGCAGCGCCTGTCTGCGCTGATCCATTACCCTGACGGTGAACAGAGAGAGATCCAGCTGCTATCACGTCTGGATACCGCAGTGGAAGTAGACTACTACCGCGCCGGTGGTGTGCTCACCTCTGTACTAAACCGTATTGTGGATAATGCTTGAAGGATGGCTGTGATGAATGAACAGTATCGAATCGAGAGAGACAGTATGGGCGAAGTCAGAGTTCCGGCACAGGCACTGTACGGCGCCCAAACCCAACGTGCGGTTAATAACTTTGCCATCAGCTCTATTCCGATGCCTGAGAGTTTTATCCGCAGTCTGGGTTTGATCAAGGCCGCGGCAGCCAAGGCAAATGCACAGCTTGGTGCGCTAGAGAGTGAACTGGCTGACGCCATTTGTGCTGCAGCCCTGCGCATTGCTGATGGTGACTACCTGGGGCAATTTCCCATAGACGTCTTCCAGACAGGCTCCGGCACCAGTACCAATATGAACGCCAATGAGGTTATTGCAAGGCTTGCAAGCGAACAGCTCGACCGTGGTGTGCATCCCAATGATCACGTCAATTGCAGCCAGAGCAGTAACGACGTGATCCCCACTGCCATCCACGTCAGTGCCAGTTTGGCTCTTGAAAATAAACTGTTGCCTGGGGTGCGACAGTTACAGCTGGCCATTGCTGCCCGGGAAAGTGAACTCAGCGAACAGGTCAAAACCGGGCGTACCCATTTGATGGATGCCATGCCCATCAGTTTTGCCCAGGAGTTATCGGGCTGGCGCGCCCAGCTTGGTCTTGCGGAACAACGCCTGGCTGATACCCGGCAAAGACTCTGTCAACTGGCCCAGGGTGGTACAGCGATTGGTACCGGTATCAATGCTGACTCGGATTTTGCTGTACTGTTTGCCAGGCAACTGTCGGATATCACGGGCCTGCATTTTTCTCCGGCAGAAAACCTGTTTGCGGCGATCAGCAGCCAGGATACAGCTGTTGAATTGTCTGGTCAGCTTAAAACCCTGGCAGTGGCACTGATAAAAATTGCCAATGACCTGCGCTGGATGAACAGCGGACCCCTGTCCGGATTGGGCGAGATCAGCCTCAAACCCCTACAGCCGGGCAGTAGTATTATGCCGGGTAAGATAAATCCCGTGGTGCCGGAAGCCGTGGCCATGGCCGCTGCCCAGGTTATTGGAAACGACGCCACAGTGACTGTGGCTGGTCAGTCTGGTAATTTCCAGCTCAACGTCATGCTGCCGGTGATCGCCTATAACCTGTTGCAAAGCATCACTCTTCTTGCAAACAGCTGTACGGCTCTGGCAGAAAAGGCCATCCCTGGTTTTGTGGTCAACAAAGAGACCATCGAAGCCAACCTGGCACGAAATCCTATCCTTATCACCGCGCTCAACCGGGAGATTGGTTACAGCAAGGCTGCCGAGATAGCCAAGCGTGCCTACCAGGAAAAGCGCCCCATCCTGGACGTCGCAAAAGAGATGACCAACCTTGACCAGGATCGTCTCACGCAATTGCTGGATCCAAAAAACCTTGTGTAACTAAAGCCTACAGTCGGAAAGTTTGTCAGACCGGAGAAAAGACAATGCGGATTTTAGCACAACTCATGAGAGCCCTATGGCCCTGTGTGCTGTTCGCTCTCCTTGTCGGGTGCGCGGCGCCGATACGGAACCGACCAGAGGATGTCCGTCTTGTCACAGCTTCCGATCCAGCAGAAACAGGAGCTCATTGGACTCCCTCCTTCCAGGTATCTGAATGGCAGCAATCCTATAACCGGATCGGCAAGGTTCAGGCAGAACAGCGTGGCGATTCTGAAAGAATCTTTGTGGATCCGCTGCATAGTGTCGTCTATTTCGACAGATTTGTGTTTGCCAGCGAGCGTGCAGCCTATACAAATCTCGTGTACAGGGTGCATTTTGCACGAACTCCTTTCAGTCTTATTCCATTTCATCTTGCTGCCGGTAACAATGTGGGTGTTCTTGTGGTAATCACCTTGGATGGAGAAAACAGACCACTGCTTGTCACCACTGTGAATACCTGCGGCTGTTATGTAGCCATCATCCCCACCAGTTATCTTCCAGTCACGGATTATCCAACCGATTGGCCGGAAAAAGTTCAGCGTGTCTACGGTGAGATCCTGCCTGCACGCCTGGAGATAACAGCACCCGATGATAGCCTGCTCATCAGCATCAGACCTGCTGTACACAGGGTCATGGATGTGCAGGTCGCGCAGGCTGATTTCTCTCATCCATTCCTGGAGGTCGTTGCAGATATGCAGCCTCTGTCAGCTCTGCAATCCTTACCACTGTCAGATGGTCGGACCACCAGTATGTATTATGATAGGTGGCCCCTCAGAGGGCATGTCAAGGGGGCGATAAAACCGTGGGAAACTTTGCTGCTCAGTCTTTTCAGCCTGGATCTGTACGTGGGGATGGACAAGGAGTATGGCCGTGCGGCAGAAGGTTGCAATCCTTTTTATACCAGCCTCATACCCTGGAACCAGCAGGCCTCGGACATGAATGATTTTGCCGGATTTTTACAGTTTTATGGTTGGAAACTGTAATCCTGGACAGGTGGCAGTTTGTTGTTTCTGTTGATGATAGCGGCTACTACTGTTGGTGTTGGTTCAAGGACCAGTCATAGTGGTAGCCGTCGATGGTGGTAAAATTCTCCAGCTGGTGCTTGAGATCATTGTATGCATACGTTTGGAGATGGTCAATCACCTCTTTTTTGTTCTCACCGAAATCCAGTTGGAACCATTTGTATATTGAGGAGACGATCAGCCTGCCCTTGCTGAAGTTCACACCACGGGGATGGTTGATATACTCTCTGGCTGAACGGTTGAGCATGGCTTCCATGCTTTTCGCAGTGAAAGGGACCGGCTGAAGTTGCGGGCAACCGATAGAGGCACAGTTGAGCGCGTAATGAAGACGATTATCCTGGAAAATGGGACGGAGGATACGGTGCTCAATGTCATCAAGACTGACCTCGCGCCCCTCAATAAACAGCAGTTTTTTCCCCCAGGGACCGTCACTGAAAAAACCGGGTGAGATGTCGATGTCGCGGATAGAATCCACCGGATAATGTTCGAGTATGACCTGAACAGTCAATGCATTGTAGAGGTTGATCCAGAAGGCCTTTTGACGGGCTCTATTGAGGCGGCTGACAGGAGTTGCAGCAAGAGTAGTGAGGAATTGGTCAAGGTCTTCTTTGTCTGCTGGGGCAACAGCATGATAGGCCAGTCGCTTGATATCGTCAGGCCCTGTGGAAACATATTCTGCAAGAAAGGTACGCCAGGGTTGATAATCGACTTCGAGCACACTTTGCGGGTCATGAACCTGCCAGACCGGCCATAAATCAGGTTTTGGCGCGGCAAAAGTTCCTGAGACAGGAGTCAGCAGGAGAAGGAAGAGCAGTGTAAGGAATCGATAACATCGAGAAGAGGTCATGGTTTTCACCCTGAAAAATATATGTGTTCCCTTCAGCCTTCTGTCTTTGGCCCCCGGCCTCTATATCTTTTTATTCCTCCTTCATCAGTTCCATGGCTGCATTGATGATGGAGGGAGAATCAAGATGAGAGTTTTTCCAGAGAGTTTTCTGAGGGCCATGTTCAATGAATTGGTCCGGATGAGCGAGTAAGGTTGTTTTGATTTTGTACAGCTGGTTTTCGGAAAGCAGTTCCAGGACCAGGCTGCCGAATCCTCCATGGTGGGCATTGTCTTCCACTGTTACTACCCGACCTGTTTTCTCAGCCCAGTGACAGATAAGTTCCTTGTCCAGGGGCTTGATAAAGCGTGGGTTGATGACCGCGGCCTCAATGCCGAGTTTTTCCAACCCTTCTGCAGCCCTCAGTGCCGGGTACACCCTGTTGCCCACAGGCAGGAGGAGGACATCTTTTCCTTCCCTCAGCAATTCTCCCTTGCCTGCTTCCAGGAGTTGTAATTCCTGGTCCATGACCACATCTTCTCCTGCTCCGCGCGGATACCTGACAGCTGTCGGTCCAGGCAGGGAGACTGCGGTGTGGAGCATATGCTGCAGCTCATTCTCATCTTTTGGCGCCATGTAGGTGAGATTGGGGATAAAACGAAGGAAGGAGATATCGAACACTCCGTGGTGGGTGGGGCCGTCATCGCCAACCACCCCACCCCGGTCAATGGCCAGGGTAACAGGCAGGTTGGGAATGCAGATGTCGTGGATAATCTGATCCAGGGCCCGCTGAAAAAAGGAGGAGTAAATGGCCACCACAGGATGTATCCCCTCGGTAGCCAGGCCTGCGGCAAAGGTGACTGCATGTTGCTCGGCAATGCCTACGTCAAAGAAACGCTCGGGGAATTCCTTGGCAAAGGCGGTAAGGCCGGTCCCTGCAGGCATGGCGGCAGTGATGGCTGAAACGTTTTGGTCGGCACGGGCAAGCTTACAGATGGTTTCACCAAAAACCTGGGTGTAACTGATTGATCCTGAGGATGGCTTGGGTTCACCTGTGGCAACATCAAAGGGGCCCAGGCCGTGATAGTTGCCGGGGTTCTTTTCAGCAGGGCCATAGCCCTTTCCCTTCTGAGTGATGACATGGACCAGGACCGGGCCGTCCACATTGTCCCTGATGTTTTCCAGGGTCGGGATGAGATCTTCCAGTTCATGACCGGAAATGGGGCCGATGTAATAAAATTTCAGGGCCTCAAATAGCATAGCGGGAGTGAAGAAACTCTTGATGTTCTCCTCGCTCTTTTTCAGGACATTGAGAAAACGGTCACCCACACCGTGCAGCTCCTTGAGGCGGGTGGAGATGTGTTTGCGCAGGCGGCGAACGGTCTTGCTGGTAAGCTGTCTGGAGAGAAAACTGGACATGGCACCCACGTTTTCTGAAATCGACATCTCGTTGTCATTGAGGATGACGATGAGATCCTTATCCAGGTGGCCTGCCTGGTTCAAGGCCTCAAAGGCCATGCCTGCGGTCATGGAACCATCGCCAATAACGGCAAGCACCCGGTTTGTATCCCCCTTCAGGTCCTTGGCCAGGGTCATCCCCAAGGCAGCGGAGATGGAGGTGGAGGAATGACCGGTCTCAAAGGCGTCATATTCGCTTTCTTTGAACTTGGGAAAACCGCTCAATCCCTTGTACTGACGCAGGGTATGGAACTGTTCCTGCCTGCCGGTGAGAAGCTTGTGGGCATAGGTTTGGTGGCCCACATCCCAGACCAGCTTATCTTCAGGGGTGTTAAAGACATAATGGAGGGCCAGGGTCAATTCAACCACTCCAAGACTTGGGGCCAGATGCCCTCCGGTCTTGGCCACGGTATTGATGATGGTGTGGCGAATATCTTCTGCAATTCCATTGAGTTCTTCAACGGAGAGCGTGCGGAGGTCCTTGGGGGATTGAATGTCTTTGAGTCTTGGGCTTGCACACTCGGTACTGTTTGTTGTCAGCATATTAGTTGTCCTGGGTGGGGCTGGACTCTTGTTGTAATGGTTCACCAGGGAGCTAAGCCCTGGAAAAACGCTCAGCTTTTGTTTAGTGTGAGCGGGTGTAAATGTAATCTGCCAGCAGACGCAGCGGTTCCGCCTTGCTGTCAAATCCGGCCAGGGTCGTTTGGGCCTCTTTTACCACTGCCCGAGCCCTGGCTCGTGTCTCTTCTACACCAAAATAAGCAGGATAGGTGGCTTTGCCAAGTTCAGCATCACTTCCGGCCGCTTTTCCAAGTTGTTCCGTAGTGGCCGTGGCATTGAGGAGGTCGTCCACAATTTGGAAGGCAAGGCCGATCTGATCACCGTAACGCTTTAACGCATCAAGCTGTTTTTCATTGGCCCCGGCTCCAATACCCCCTGCGACTACCGAGGCGGTAATCAGGGCCCCGGTCTTACTCCGGTGGATGGTCTGCAGTGTCTCAAAGGGGAAACTGGTATTTTCGTGGGCGATATCCAAGGCCTGACCGCCAACCATTCCCTGTGGACCTGCAGCTCTGGCAATAACGTGCATAATGCGGAGCCTCTTTTCGGCATCCAGGTTGCCATGCGCAGGGTTGCTGAGCAGGTCAAAGGCCCAGGTCAGGAGTCCATCGCCGGCCAGGATTGCTCCGGCTTCACCGTAGAGCATATGGTTGGTGGGTTTTCCCCGGCGCAGTTCATCATTATCCATGGCAGGGAGATCGTCATGGATCAGTGAATAGGTGTGGATGCATTCCAGGGCACAGGCAACAGGAAGGAGATCGGTTTCTGCCACAGCATCTCCGCCAACTGCAGTTGCCGCTGCCAGGCAGAGAATGGGGCGCACTCGCTTTCCTCCGGCATACAGGGAGTAGCGCATGGCCTCGATATGGTCGCGGAAAACTCCTTCAGCAGCAGGGATATAGCTGTCAAAGGCCTGCTCCACCACCTCCCTCTGTTTAGTCAGATAGCTCTTGATCTCCATGATCCAACTCGTCAAAGGGGGTTGTGGTGATGCCGCCTTTTTTTTCAAGGAGTAGCTCCACCTTTGCCTTTGCCTCGGCCAGGGTGGTGTTACAGTATTCAACCAGACCTATTCCTTCATCAAATTTCTTCAGGCTCTTTTCCAGGCTGAGGTCGCCGTCTTCCAGCTCCTCGGTGATCTGTTCCAGTCTGGCCAGTCCGTTTTCAAATGTTCGCTTCGCCATAATTTTTTAACGATATTGCTCTGCTTTTTCTGATAAAGAAAAAAATATGTATTGATGTAAATGACTGTTAAAAAAAAAGCGCATATCCAGTATGCTGAAGGCATCTGCATCAATGATGACTTTACAATCCAAACCTTCTTTATATTCACAGTTCAGAGAGAAGTCGAGAAGAAAATATTCTGTCAGACGGGTCAATGATGAGTACGATGGATGAGACTATACCCACCTTTTTACGCTGGCTGGAGGTGGAAAAGGGATATTCTTCCCATACAGTGGAGGGATATGGGCACGATCTGGGTGAATTTGCTGCAGGTCTTCCTCAAGGGATTGATATTGCCGCCATAGAACCCGTGCATGTCCGTCGGTTTGTTGTTGGTCTTTATGGGCATAACCGTGCAGCCACTGTGGGCAGGAAGCTCTCTGCCCTGAGGACATTTTTTAAATTTCTCTTAAAAGAAGAGCTCAGAGACACTGATCCCATCGTTGGTATCGCCGGACCCAAGATCGGCAAACATATGCCTGTTTTTCTCACCGTTGATGAGGTGTTTCGTCTGTTGGAAACCCCTGGCCGGAAGGATCGTTTCATGCTCCGTGACCAGGCTATTCTGGAGCTTCTCTATTCAACCGGTATGCGTGTTGCCGAACTGGTATCACGGGACATAGCAACCCTTGATTTTGAAACTGAAATGCTTAAGGTGACGGGCAAAGGAAACAAAGAGCGACTGGTCCCGGTGGGACGGCCGGCTCTTGAAGCCGTACGAGCCTGGCTGCCCATGCGGGAGCAGCTTATCCTCGATCGCGCCCGCAGAGGACGTGAGACTGAGAAAGAGGCCCTGTTCCTGAATGGTCAGGGAGGTCGGCTGACCAGCAGAAGTGTTGAGCGAATGGTGAAGAGCTATGGAGCACGGGCAGGTATTCCGCAAACTGTAACTCCTCATGCCTTGCGTCATTCTTTTGCCACCCATCTCCTGGAGATGGGTGCTGACCTGCGTTCAGTTCAGGAACTGCTGGGACATGCCAGCCTGTCAACGACACAACGCTATACCCACCTGACCCTTGACCACTTATCAGAGGTGTATGATAAGGCACACCCCATGGCCAAAAAAACGTAATAGTTCACAGACACCGCATCTTTGCCCAAACAGCCAATCCAGCTATAGTGAACCTATGCTGGATTGGCTGTTTGAACAAATCTGCAGCACCTGTAAACGATTACAAAAGCAGAGCTAAAAACTATAAAAAAACAGAAAAATATGAAAGTACGTTCTACAACAATACTTGCCGTGCGCCACAAGGGCACAGTGGCTGTCGCAGGAGACGGGCAGGTCTCTTTGGGAAATACGGTGATGAAACATCAGGCCCGTAAGGTGAGGCGCCTCTATAATGGTCAGGTGATCACCGGTTTTGCCGGTGCCACAGCCGATGCCTTTACCCTCTTTGATCTGCTGGAGCAGAAGCTGGAACAGTTCAAGGGGAATCTCTTGCGGGCTGCAGTTGAACTTGCCAAAGAATGGCGAACAGACAAGATGCTGCGCAGACTTGAAGCCATGCTGGTAGCCGTGGACAAGGATTACTCCCTGCTCCTCACTGGAACAGGTGATGTCATTGAGGCGGACAACGGTGTGCTCGCCATCGGTTCAGGAGGCCCTTATGCCCAGGCTGCAGCCCTAGCTCTAGTGGATAACAGTGATCTTGATGCTGAGGCCATCTGTCGTGCTTCCATGACCATTGCCGCTGATATCTGTGTTTTTACCAACCATTCCCTGGTGATTGAAAAAATATGAGTGCCATACAGTCCCTTACCCCAAAAGAAATTGTCGCAGAGCTTGATAAGTATATTGTTGGTCAAGCCGATGCCAAGCGTTCCGTGTCTATTGCCCTCAGAAATCGCTGGCGAAGGCGTCAGGTTCCTTCGCCTTTGCGTGAGGAGATAGCGCCTAAGAATATTATCATGATTGGCCCCACTGGAGTGGGGAAGACTGAAATTGCCAGGCGCCTGGCAACCCTTGCTCAATCTCCTTTTTTCAAGGTCGAGGCCTCTAAATTTACCGAGGTAGGCTATGTGGGCAGGGATGTGGAATCCATGATCCGTGACCTTGTCGAGATTGCAGTCAGTATGGTGAAGGTGGAGGAGAAAGAACGCCTTGAAGGGCTCGCTGCCGTAAATGCCGAGGAACGCATTCTCGATATCCTGCTACCGCCTGCGACCACAACGTCCACCTCTTATGAAGGGATGGCCGGTTCGCAATCTATTCTTCTGGGCGACGGGGGGGCAACACCTGTAACTCCTTCGCCAAAAAAGGAGGAAGAAGATTCCACCCGGGAAAAGTTTCGGGAGATGCTGCGCCAAGGGAAACTCGATACTCGTGAGATCGAACTCGATCTGGATGAGTCCCGTGCAACGCCCATGGTGGAAATCATGACTACTTCTGGTATGGAGGATATGCAATCCAGCCTCCAGGACGCCTTTAGCAAGATTTTTCCCAAAAAGAAAAAGAAACGAAAGATCAAGATTCCTGATGCCCTGGAGGCCCTGACCCAGGAGGAGATGGAGCGGTTGGTTGACATGGACAAGGTGATCAAGGAGGCCCTGCAGCGAACTGAAGAATCTGGCATTATCTTCCTCGATGAGATCGACAAGGTGGCCTCCCGCAGCTCCGGTGGACATGGTCCTGAAGTCTCACGAGAAGGTGTGCAGCGTGACCTCCTGCCCATAGTTGAAGGATCCACTGTCACCACTAAACATGGGATGGTGAAGACTGATCATATTCTCTTTATTGCCAGTGGGGCCTTCCACCTGTGCAAACCATCCGATCTGATCCCTGAACTTCAGGGGCGGTTTCCCATACGCGTTGAACTCACCTCCCTTGGAAAAGAGGAGTTTGTCCGAATATTGACAGAGCCGGAAAGTGCTCTGGTGAAGCAGTATACAGCATTGCTGGCAACAGAGGGCGTGGAACTCTCTTTTGAACCCGACGCCATTGATGAGCTGGCCGCCATTGCTGTTGAGGTAAACGAGAAAACCGAGGAAATCGGGGCAAGGCGCCTGCATACCGTTATGGAGCGGGTGCTTGATGAGCTCTCATTTGATGCCTGTGACCGTGAGGGTGATCGTTTTGTGGTGACTGGAGACTATGTGAGGCAACAGCTTCAGGATGTGGTTGAGGATAGGGACCTCAGCCGGTTTATACTCTAATCAGTGATGGTTCGCTTCGCGACTTTGGCTCATGTCACGATGGGATCTGGTAAAATGAATATTAAATATCGTGCCTTTTAAGGAAATATTCAGCTATAAGTTGGTAACTTAGTCGTTGAAAATCTGTAACCGGCCTGAGTATTGTGGTATTTGTCTCTATGGTCGTTTCGTCCTTTGTTCTGTTATTCCGGCGAAGGCCGGAATCCAGAATTTTGCCAATCTCCCTGGATTCAGGCCTTCGCCGGAATGACGTTCCAGGTTGGTTGGGTTTTGTATAAAAGCACCTTTAATATTGAATGCTTAACGTCGAATGTAGAATAGAAAAAAGGAAAGAAGAATTATGCGTTTTACTGATCCGGATTTGAAATATTGCCCCCGCTGTGATGATGAGTACAGGGAGGATATGACAACCTGTGCTGTTTGTGAAGTGACCCTGATTACAGGAAGTGAAAAAATTGCTCAGGAACAGAAAAGGGACGAAAAACTTGCTTCACGATCCATGGAGTTGTCCAGTGATGATAACCTGGCCAATATCAGGAAAGGTCCTCTTGGTGAAATGAAGCAGCTGCAGAATGTCCTTGCAGCCGAGAAGATTCCTTCACTGATTGCTGGTGAGAAGGGGAGCTGCGGAAAGGGGTGCTGCGGTGGAGGTGATGTCTATCTACAGATCAGAATGGAAGATGCGGACGATGCCATGGCAGTTCTGGCACATGAGTTCAAACGAACCACGGCGTTGGACTCCCATGACCTGAGCAACATTCATGCAGTGTATGACCGAGGGGCAGAACAGACCACCTGCCCAGCCTGCGGCGTTGCCTTTTCCACTGACTCCAGCACCTGTCCTGATTGCGGTCTCTGTTTTTAGCGGAGTATTCAGACGCAAGGATTCAGCACACAGCAGGAAGCCAGGCGGAGTCAACAGAAAGGGAAAAAATGAGGACGCTTCCCTTTTTTGTCTCATTCCGGTGCAGGCGGAGTGTTATCCTCACACCTCACACCTAGGCAACCGTCTTCTTTTTTTTCGGAAGAAGGGCGGCCTCATTGTTTTTGAATATGGAGACCTGGTTGCGGCCCATGTTTTTGGAGTGGTACATGGCTCTGTCTGCTGTGTTGATCAGGTCGTTTTTATCCTGAGTTACCAGGGCTGAGAGACTGGAAACACCGAGACTGATGGTGACCGGGATGTTCCTCTCCTTGTAATAGAAAGTCTGCTGCTCCACCAGATCCCTTAACCGCTCTGCAACAAATCCGGCCTTATTCAGATTGGCCATGGGCAGGATGATGAGAAATTCCTCCCCGCCATAGCGGCAGATGATCTCCTCGTTGCGGAGGTTGAGAGTAATGGTGGAGGCCACGCTCTTTAACACCTGGTCTCCTGCCTCGTGTCCGTGGGTGTCATTAATGAACTTAAATTTATCGATATCCATCATGATGACGCTGAGCTCATTGCCATAGCGAAGGGATGTTGAGAATTCTTCCTGCAGCCGTATCAGGCCGAAACGACGATTCAGGACATGGGTCAGGGAGTCGTAGGAGGCCATCTCCTGGATCTTGTTGTGAAGGAGGGAGTTCTGGAGGTAGGGGGCCATATAGGAAGCATAGGTTTTCAGCGTCTCCAACTGAATCTCTTCCGACACCTCACTCTGCCCGCAGGCAGCAACAACCAGTCCGACGGTACTCTTTTCGGCAATCAGAGGAATGATGCGGATGAATCTGGGCCTGAAGCTGCCAAAGGGGGTGGTGGTCGCGATCCAGTCAACATAATTGCTCTCTGTTGTGTCGATGGTGTACGGCTCACCGGATTGAATGGTTTCGGCGATTGGGCCTTGCCAGCTTTCCAGTTTGCGAGGCAGTTTGTCATCAGTGTCAAGACCCTTGCTTGAGAGCAGAGTCATCTCTTCTTCGATCTTTCCATATAAGAGGCCGGAAGTCATACAGGTGGCGTCAACAAAGTATTTGAGGATGATATCCGCAGTCTTGTCCAGGTCAACATGGGCAGAGAGGTCAGAGATCAGTGCTCTGAAGCGAGTCTCATTGTGCAGCCGCTGCTCTACGGTCCTGCCCATGGTGTTAAAGGCCATGGTTACCTGGCCGATCATATCACTGGATTTGACCTCTATCTCAAATGGTTCAGTATGGCTCTGTCTGCTGAACCGGGCGGCACTGATGTGATTGTTGACCCGTTGCATTCCTTCCACCAGAAATTTGAGTTCCTTGGAGATAAAGATGGAAAAAAGGATGTAATTTGCTACTCCCACGGTGATACCGGCTGCAATACACATCAGGGTAAAGCTCAAGGAGATGGCCTTGGCATCATTAAAATAGATCTTTACCACAGGCGGAAATGCCAGGCCCATGAGGAGGCCAAAGAGGATCATGCTGAGGAAAAGGATGAGGAAGACATTTCTGCTCTTTGCCTCTGAACTGAGTTTGTCAGGATCTATTTCCTGCAAGGGCAGCATATGGTGCGGTGGTTTTTTAGTCATGGTCTTCACTGCCTTTTGGCTTGTCCCCATCTTTTTCGCCGATTGTTGGTAAGCGCTTTCTTTTTGTAGGACAGAGCGTTGTAGCCAAGGATTTTTTCCGTTTCTTCGGTAAATTCACGACAGGGCCGTACTGTGAGATCTTTTAAAATCTCAATGTCTACCTCTCCCTGACCAGCAAAATGCATGGTCAGAAGGAGTGGGCAGTTTCCATGATACTGGTACAGGACCTGCTTCAGGGATTCAAGGCGTTTTCTGCTTATTTTGTCACTATTCAACTGAATCTTGATGGATTCCGTGTGCGTTTCTCTGGCGGCTGGGAGGAGTTCAAGGGATTCCGCTATAATTTTCGGTCCCCGTTCGTCATTCTGCACTGTTCCTTGAACAATAATCGGTTCTGTCGAAGAGAGAATCTGGTAACAGCGGCTAAAGGTGTCCGGAAAGACAATGACTTCCACCGAGTTGAGGAGATCCTCGACAGTGACAAAGGCCATGGGATCACCTTTTTTGCTTTTCAGCTCCTTGCAACTGCGGATCAGCCCTCCTATCCGTACCGACTGGTCTTCCCCGTAGTCGGCCAGCCCGGCGATATCAATGTCTGCAATGGTTTTTATCTCATGAATCGCCTGATCCAGCGGATGGCCGGTGAGGTAGAAGCCAACGGTCTCTTTTTCATTGGCTAGTTTGTCACGTTCCTCCCATTCCGGGATGTCAGGAAGAACGATTGCACTCTTTTCAGCAGTATCTGTTGTAGGCGACAGGGCAAAGAGGGACATCTGGCCGCTCTGTTTGTCTCGCTGCACGGCCTTGGCCTTGTCCATGGCCTGTTCAAGGATGGCCATGAGTTGGGAGCGTCTGCAGCCAAGGGAGTCAAAGGAGCCTGATTTGATCAGACTTTCAATGACTCGGGAGTTGACCTTCCTCGAATCCACCCGGTTACAGAAGTCTTCCAGGGAACTATATTTGGAGTTTGCCCCCCGCTCCTCGATGATTGACTCTAAAGCTGCTTTACCAACATTCTTTACAGCGGCAAGGCCAAAACGGATATTGTCGTTGTGGACGCTGAAGTTGATGATCGATTCATTGATGTCCGGCGGCAGCACCTCTATGTCATGTTCCCTGCACTCATTGATATAGAGGACTATCTTGTCGGTATTGTTCATGTCGCAGGAGAGCAGGGCAGCCATGAACTGGGCAGGATAATGGGCCTTGAGGTAAGCGGTCTGGTAGGAGATGAGGGCGTATGCTGCTGAGTGGGATTTGTTGAACCCGTAGCCGGCAAACTTGGCCATCAGGTCAAAGACAAACTCCGCCTTCTTCTCATCGATTTCATTCTTCTTCGCCCCGGCCATGAACTTGACCTTTTCCGCGTCCATGACCTCGGCGATCTTTTTACCCATGGCCCGGCGCAGGATATCGGCATCCCCCAGGGTGTAGCTGGCCAGGATATTGGCAATCTTCATCACCTGTTCCTGGTAGACAATGACTCCGTAGGTCTCTTCCAGGACAGGTTTGATCTGGGGCAGAGGGTAGTTGGCGGTTGCCCTGCCATGTTTGGTCTCAACAAAGTCATCCACCATCCCTGAATCAAGAGGGCCTGGGCGATAGAGGGCAACGAGGGCGATGAGGTCACTGAACTGTTCCGGCGCCATTTTCACCAGCAGTTCACGCATTCCGGAGCTCTCCAGCTGGAAGACCCCCAGGGCGTCCCCGGAACAGAGGAGTTTAAAGGTCTTGACATCGTCCATGGGAATGGCATCAATATCAAGATCAGTACCAATATCCGCCTTGATATGCTTGAGGGCATAGTCGATGACTGTGAGTGTCTTGAGACCGAGAAAATCAAATTTGATAAGGCCGGTTTTCTCAGTATGCTTCATGTCGTACTGGGTCAGGGTCTCGCCTTCTTTTCCCTTACAGGTGGGAAGGTATTCCACCATGGGTTTTGGGGAGACCACTACGCCTGCGGCATGGGTCGAGGTGTGTCTGGCCAGCCCCTCAAGGGTCTGGGCAACTTTGAGCAGTTCAGCGATACGCGGGTCTCTGTCAGCTGCGTCCTGGAGGCGTGGTTCCTCGACAAAGGCATTGTCGATGGTCATTTTCAGCTGTTCAGGGATGAGCTTGGCGATCTTATCCACCTCGCCAAATGGAATATCCAGTGCCCTGCCCACATCACGGATGACTCCCCTGGCCTTCATGGAGCCGTAGGTGATGATCTGGGCCACATGGGCTGCACCGCCATATTTCTGCCGCACATATTCAATAACCTCCCCCCGCCGATCCTGACAAAAATCCACATCAAAGTCAGGCATGCTCACCCGTTCAGGGTTAAGAAAACGTTCAAAGATAAGACCGTAGGGGATGGGGTCAATATTGGTGATGCGCATGACGTACGCTGCAAGACTACCGGCGCCGGAACCGCGGCCTGGGCCGACAGGGATGTCGTGATCCTTGGCCCAGTTGATAAAATCTGCAACAATGAGGAAATAACCGGGAAAGCCCATGGAGTTGATGATCTCAATTTCAAACTCCAGTCTTTTCTTATACTGTTCTTCCACCTCCTTGCTGAAGGTGCCCGCCTTGCGCATGGCGGCAAAGCGGTCTTTGAGCCCTTCCCAGCAGTCATTTACAAACATGGACTCCAGGGTCTCACCTTCGGGAACGGTGAATTCAGGAAAGTGATAGTCGTCAAGGTCGATTTCCAGATTGCAGCGATCTGCAATTTCCGTGGTGGCGGCAATGGCCTCAGGAGAATGAGCAAAGCTCTTTTTCATCTCTTCGGGCGTTTTTAAATAGAAATCATCGGATGAAAAGCGAAAGCGTTTGGGGTCGTTGATGGTTTTGCCGGTCTGAATGCAGAGCAGTACCTCATGGGCATGGGCATCTTCCTGGTTCAGGTAGTGGCAGTCGTTGGTGGCAACGGTTTTGACACCCAGCTCCGCTGCCAGCTGCTTTAACCCCTTGTTTACTTTCTGCTGTTCGGGGATGGAGTTTTCCTGCAACTCGAAGTAAAGCCGATCACCAAAGATCTCCAGGAACTGCTGGGCCTTTTTGCGGGCTGCATTAATCGTGCTGTGGGTTATGAGCCAGGGAATCTCTCCATGGAGGCAGGCGGTGAGGGCAATCAATCCCTCATTGTGCTCGGCAAGAACCTCCATGTCAATACGGGGCCTGGAGTAAAAACCTTCAAACTGGGCAATAC
This sequence comes from uncultured Desulfocapsa sp., assembly GCA_964409855.1. Lineage (GTDB taxonomy): Bacteria > Desulfobacterota > Desulfobulbia > Desulfobulbales > Desulfocapsaceae > Desulfocapsa. Next base: position 28,161 of record CAYPEU010000006.1, on the reverse strand, counting down.
CTGCCAGTTTCATTAAGTTTTTATAGCCGGTGTAGTTCATGGCCAACAGAACTATGTGATAGGCCTTTGTGGGAGCCGTCGGGTCCTTGTCAGAGCGTTTACCTGGGGCGATGTAGAATTCACAGCCGACTATGGGTTTGATCCCCTTGTCCTTGGCTTTCAGATAAAACTCCAGGGCTCCGTACATGGCTCCATGGTCGGTCATGGCCACAGAATCCATTCCATACTCCTTGCATTTGGCAAGCAGGTCAGGAATACGGATAGCCCCGTCCAGCAGACTGTACTGGGTGTGGACGTGAAGGTGAGTGAAACCAGCGCTCATAGTTTTTTGTAAGAGGTTGAAATTTGGTCACGGAAAGAGCAATGCCGAACATTGAAGGTTCAATGTTCGGCGGTTAACTGTTATGAAAAATAAATTGCTTCCGCCTTGCATGAATTTTCTGAGGTGCCGAGCTCGGTAAAAGTCGACTAGAGTCCTTTCACTCCTTCCTGGAGAGTATTGTCAAGGATGGTCTTGTCTACAGTGGCACCTGTGAAGTCGGCCTGAATCAGATTGGATCCGGTAAAATCAGCCCCGGTAAGGTCCGCATCT
>CAYPEU010000006.1:0-27469 GCA_964409855.1 uncultured Desulfocapsa sp. | reverse complement strand
GCGATAACCGGATCCGCTTGTGGAGCACTCACCGCAACAGGTGCAGGGCGGGGGCGACTTGTTCCCTGACCTTGCTCCAAATTTGAACGAACAAAGGTGGCCTCTTTTCCTTTTTTTGTTTTGACTTTGAGATTTTTAGAATTACCGCTTTTGACAGTGGCGGTGTAGGCCAGGGAACCGTTGTTGGTAAAGAGCAGATATTTGCCACCGGCTGGCTCCTCATAGACGGAATAGCAATTGACATCACCATAGTACCAGACATTGAATTTGATACAGAGTTTGTCATCACTTTTGATATCCCAGCTCCCATAATCCAGGTTGTAGATGGTTTCGTCACTGGCAGACAGCGCGCCATCAGGACTGTAAAAGACATGGGCATCAAAATCAGAGGCCACCAGGCGCAGGGTATTGTCACTCACAAGGCCAAAGATCGCCTGGGCGTCCATGGGGCTTGCTCCTTTTTTCACTGCCTTGTTGACAGAGGACGCCGCACAGCCTGAGAGAATGAGTAGAGCAAGGAAAATCAACAGCTTGGGTGTTCTTCTATTCAAAGTTTTTCTCCTGGGCAGATAAAAATTCGGAGGGGGCGAATCATGCCTGCGGAGCATACCACACTCATTTCATCATTGCACATTGAAAGGAGGATTCTTTTTTGAAAAGGATGTGTTTTTCATAGAGAAAAGTGGAGAGAAGAATGAAAAGAAAATCCTTATTAGAATGCAAGAGAAAGATTGGGAAAAAATTATGGACTACAACCATGGAGAGGCAATTGGGGATACCAGCTCCTTTGAGAGAAAATTGTGCAGATCAAGGCGGGCTATTTTTTTGAATTGTTTCGTTGTCGCTGTAATTGGGAAAACTCAGCAAATGGCGTAAAATCTCCATTATGTATTTGTTGCAGGAGGTCTTGCGGTTTATTTATAAATTGCTGCACATCTTCACTGGGGACAAAAAAATCATCGTTGTACCCTGAGATGAGATTCCGGTGTTCCCATCTTGAGATGTAATATTCTATTATTTCAGGTAGTTTTGAGAATATTGTCTGCTCAGGCCAGGGATCTCTAAACGAGGAATTTTGCAGTTTTGCGGCATCCAGAGTCTGGGTTTCATAAAACTGATCAAGGAACATGAGTTCAGCCGGCATTTTTGCCTCAATCCCAATTCTAATGAGTGCCTTCAGGAGACTATTCAGACAGTTGGCTCCAAATTTTGCAACTGGCAGGGGGAGGAAAATGTTTCGGGGTTTGTTCACTCCCAGGAAATTTTTGATTGTCCCAATGAGTTGGACGAGCTCCACCGGTTCCGAATCCACAAAATTATAAATTTGGCCTGAAAATTCAGCCCGATTCTGAAGGGCATGATGAATAAAAAGGGGAACTTTTTTGGCATTGGTGTAGGAGTGCTTTATTTCTTTGGCGGTTAAGAAGAGCGGCATTGCCTGGTCAACAAGGGAAAAGAGCAGTCTATGGAAGCCTTGAGTTTTATGATCATGCTTTCCATAGACAATTGCCAGTCTGATGGCAGTAAAATCGAGTCCCTCCTGCTCATGCATATGCTTGAGTGTCAACTCACTCATGAGTTTGGATTTGGCATAATTGGAGATTTTTGCTTCAAGAGGGAGGTGCTGTTCTTCAGAGAGGAGATGCCCGGAAGGCAGGACGGCGGCAGAGCTGACGAAAATATATGGGATATCCAGTGTAAGTGCTACCTTTGCCAGGTTTATGGAACCGAGATAATTTATGGTGTAGGCAAGTTGCGGGTCACTGTCGATTGCTGCAATGGCCGTGTTAATGATGAAGTCGGGTTTCCATTTAAGGGCATAGCGTTCAATATCTTCTTCAACAGCTAGGCTCATTTTTTTTGAGTTTGGCGAGAGGATCTCAATGTTGGGACAGCACTTGCTGAAGTAGTGGACCAGTGCGCCGCCAATCATTCCTGACCCGCCCACAATAATGCCCCGGGTTTTTGTTGATTGCTCTGTCATAAACTTTTTTTTAAAAAGGGCATTTGTCCAGCCATAAGAGGGCGAAGTGATTTTCTGCTTTCAAATCTTTTTCTTTTTATTTTATATCAAAAACAAGTCAGCCTCTACAAGCACAATGTGGCGAGCGTTATCAGTCTCTGCTGTAGTTCACAACAATTGGATGGAATGAAAAAAAGATTGATTTATGGTGTGAAAGTCACTAAGAGCCATTAAAAAAAGGGTCGTAATGCTTCTTACCTTGTCATGTACACTTCACCCTCCTAGAGCCCCTTATGATAAAACTGTTTTTCCTCCTTTGTCTTTTTTGCTGTCCCGCCATCGCCTCAGCCATGGAAGGGTCGGAATCAGCTGCCCATTGTCACTGTTTTCAGGATAGAGCATTTGATCCGCAGAAAAAATTTGCTGCTGACAGTTACCTGCTTACAAGCAATTTTAATTCATTCATTGCGGCAAAATTTCATATTTCCAAGAGCCAGATTGTGATGATGAAAATGAAAGGGGGCGTTGAACCTGATGATCTCCTTATAGCTTTGTATGTGGCACAGGCTGGCCGGGTTGAGTTGGATAGTTTGCTTGCCATTCTGGATAATGGCGGAACCTGGAAGCAGATCCTCGAGTCGGAAAGTATGCTGAAACAAGAAAGTCGTGAAAAGATGCTTGTTGATACTCTTGCTGCTGATGAAAACAAGGAGGCAGCAGCAGAACGTGTCACTGATCAACTGATAAAAGAATATTTCAAGGTTTCTGAAAAAGATATTATAATCTTGCGTAAAAAAGGGGCAAACGGGCGAGAAATCACTCTGCTCTTTAACCTGGAACGGTATGGGAACAGGAAAAAGAGTGCGGCTGAAATACTGTCGATGTACAGAGAGCAGCAGATGAGTTGGGGGGAGATTGCTCACTCTTTTGGACTCAGCCCGAAAGAGACTGGAAAACTCTTTTTACCAGGAGAATCTTCTCATGGAATGGAATAAGCCCCCCTTGCAGGACAGTTGTACAGGAACAAGAAAAAGGCAGCCCTTTTTGAGGACTGCCTTTTTTATTTCTGATTTTGAGCAGCAAAGCGGAGACTCCAACAGACTATTCTTCGACAACCAGAACTGCGCATTGCGCCTTGCCCACCACATCCTCGGTGACATGGCCCATGATTTTCTTCACAATCCCTGACTCACCAAAACCGCCGACAAGGATCATGTCAACATCTTTGCTGGTGGCCGTCTGGCAGATAAGATCACCGGGCTTGCCGACAGCGGTAATGGCTTCGCATTTATCCTCAACACCATGCTTTTTGGCTTCTTCGAGAACAGTCTCAACGTTATTTTGGGCAATGGACAGATTCTCTTCTTTTTCCGCAACAGAAATGACATAGAGTTGTTGTAACGTGTTGCAACTCTTGGCAAGACTCACTGCCTCACGGGTTGCCCGCCGGCTGAACGCAGAACCATCTGTGGCAATCAGTATTTTTTCTCCATGGATAGTAAAGTCCTTGGGAACAACCAGGATCTTCGGAAAACCGTATCCAATGATGCGAGAGGTCATACTGCCCACCAAAAGTTTAAGCAGGCCACGCTTGCCGTGGCGGCCCATGACAATGACATCGGCCTTGTGTTTCCAGGCCTCATCAATGATGGTCCGGTCGGCCTGAAAGGACTCGACAACAACGACAGAGCAGTCGATGTCATTGTCATGGGCCATTTTTTCAATTTCAGCCAGATGCTGTTGAGATTCTTCCTGAGCCAGGGCCAAGCCTGAATGGGCAGCCATTGCTGACTCGGTCTTGATTTCTATGGCATGAAGCACCACCAGTTTGGCACCGCATGACTGAGAGAAGAAAATAGCTTCCTGCACGGCCCCGTCGGAAAAAGATGATGCATCTGTTGCCAGCAGTATTGTTTCCACTTCGCCCAGTAAATTTGCCCTGTAATCAACCATACCACTCCTTTTTTGATTTGTTTTAAGTCGTTAACTCATTGTATGGTTTCAAAACTGTCAAATCAATTTTTTTTTTGCATTTTTCTGCCCTCGTTGCCAGGCTTGTTGGATTTTTTCCAACAGAGTAGTCATGGACACAGGTTTCATTAAAAAGTCAAAAGCTCCTTGCATAACACCATCAATACCGTTTTTGATGGCACCATGGCCTGTAAGAAGAATTACCTCTGTTACAGGTTTGGTATCCTTGATGGCCGCCATGAGTTCCAGGCCACTCAAATCCGGCATTTGGATGTCCAAAATGACAACATCGGGAGAGTTGGAAATAACTGAAGAAAGAGCATCTTCAGCGCAGTTTGCCGAAATGGCCTGGTACCCCCTGAGGGCCAGTCGTTCTGCCAGCGTTGAGGCAAACTCCACTTCATCATCAACAATTAATATCTTTATGTCAGTCATCGATTTCACCAGTTACCGCTTTATGGTGCAGCGGCAGGATGACATTGAAGCTTGTCCCAACACCCAATTCGGAATCAACCTGGATGTCACCGCCCAGTCGTTTGATCAGACCGTAGGTAATGGACAGGCCCAGGCCGGTACCCTTGCCTGTTTCTTTGGTGGTGAAAAAGGGATCAAAGATATGTTTGAGTACTTCAGGCTCCATTCCCGGTCCACTGTCCCTGACTGTAATCTGGATATGTTCCTTGTCAATCTGTCTGCTTTCAAGACTGATCGTGCCATCCAGACCTATTGCGTCAATACCATTATTGATGATATTGAGAAAGATCTGTTGCAGTTGTCCCTGGTCACTTTCGACCTTAGGCAAATCCCCGGCCAGCCGCATATCAATTCTGATCTGGTGGTGGAGAGCTTCTTTTTCCAGAAATCCCATCACTTCAAGAAGAACCTCATTCAAGTCAATGGGTTCAACGCGAGTGTCCATCTTGCGTGCGAAACTGAGAAGGCGGTGGGTGATTACCTTGCACCGCTGCACTCCGTCGTGGATACCAATAATGGAAAGGTCTATTTTGTCTTTATGGGGGAAATCCTCTGAAAAATCGAGGAAATCCTCAATAAGGCCTGCCTTTTGATCTATGACTGCAAGGGGATTGTTTATTTCATGGGCGATACCAGCAGCCAATCGCCCAATGGAGGCAAGTTTATTGGAGTGCTCTGCTTCGCTGAGCAGGGCCATTCGCTTAGAATCTGATTCACGGATCCTTCCGGTGAGAATGGAAACAAGCTGAAAGATAATAAAGAGACCAATACCAAAGCAGGTGAGAAAGGTAGCCAGCAGGGTGAGCTGAAATTTGAACCACTCTCCTTTGCCCAGAGGCCCATCTTTAACCAGGACCAGGAACCAGGAGCTCTTGGCAAGGGGGGCGATGGCGTAAAATGTACTCCCCGTTCCCCAGCCTTTCTTTTCCGCGAAAACACTTTTTCCTTGATCTGTTATGGTAACAGGGAAGCTGGCGCCCTTGAATCCGAAAGATTGAGAAGGAGATAACAAAATGCCATTCTTGTCGACAAGAAAGGTGTCTGTTTGTTGATTAATGGTCGATATGAATTGGTTGAGTGTCATCGTATCCGGTAGTTTCCCACTCTCCAGCAATGTTTTGTCTATGAGATTTTCCACTTTTGCAGTGGAATCATCTAAATGCCAGTGGAGATGTTGAAGGGCCTGTTTTTCCAGGCGAACAAGATACTGAAAGTAGCCCAGTACGGAAATGGCAGTTGCTGGGAGCATGGCGATAATGGTAATGGCCACAAGGAGAGTAATACGGAACTGCTTGTAGCGATATTTTAAGGCAGCTGATTCACCTGCCTCAGCATCCGCTTTTTTCAGCAACAGTGTTGCCAGTTTTTTACGAATACTAAGCATAGACGGCGATCCCTTCCAACTGAGAGTGGCCTTGGACGGCAGTATGGCTCTGCATGTTTGTTGGGAGTCTTAGTGGAAAATTTTCCTGTTGAGTTTATTTTTGTCTTTCTGATTAAATCATCTCTTTTTCATTCGCAGATGTCCACTCTTTTTCCTGTAAAGGTGTTTGCTCACTGTTTAGTCCGAGCTTGATGGAGAAAGATGATTTTTCGAAGGTGGCCTAAAGTCCAATGAGTGACCTGGCTGCCCAGTCCAGAAGGGAACCGGGAAAAATGCCAATTCCAATCACCCCGATGACAGAGAGAGCCAGTGCAGCTGTTAAACCAGGGGAGTAGTGCGGAACAATTTTCTCCTGCGCTTCGTCCATATACATATAACGAACCAGCCGTAAGTAGAAATAGGCGGATATGGCGCTGAAGAGAACAGCCAAAAGGACTGTCCAGGTATAACCGGCCGCAAGGGCTGCTTTGAGCAGGTAAAATTTTCCTATGAATCCGGCGGTTGGCGGAATGCCGGTCAGGGAAAACATGAAGATAAGCATGAGTAGGGCTGCCATGGGATTGGACTTGGCTAGCCCTTTGTAGTCTTCAAGCGACTCTCTGCGGGCACCTTTGGTACAGAGGAGGATGACGATGGCAAAGGCCCCCATATTCATGAAGCCATAAATGAACAGGTAGCTCATGGTGGCAGAAAATCCCTCACTGGTGCCAGCAAGGATACCGAGAAGGGCATAACCGGCGTGAGCAATGGATGAATAGGCGAGCATTCGTTTAACATTTTGCTGGGAGATGGCGATGATATTCCCCACAGCCATGGAAAGCAGGGCGATTACAGCAATAATTGTTCCCCATTGTGGTTGTGATTCTGGAAAGGCGGTCATGAGAAAACGACCGAAAACAGCAAAGCCTGCAGCTTTTGGGGCAACAGACATAAAGGAGGTGATGGCGGTTGGTGCGCCCTGGTAAATATCCGGTGTCCAGAAATGAAATGGGGCAGCACCCACTTTGAAACAGAATCCACTGATCACAAGAGCAAATCCGGTCAGTAATGCCGGATTTGTCAGGATTCCAGTATCTGTGCAGTATTTGGCAATACCTGCAAGGTCAGTGGTACCGGTCATGCCGTAGAGCAGGGAGATACCAAAAAGCAAGAGAGCCGAAGAAAAGCCGCCCATGAGAAAATACTTGAGTGATGCCTCGTTGGCCCTTAGGTCATCCTTTAACAGTCCGACCAGGCAGTAGATAGAAAGGGCCATGAGCTCAAGGCCCAGATAGACAACAATGAGGTCGCCGGCTGAGACCATGGTCATCATACCGACAACGGAGAAGACCATGAGGCTGTAATATTCTCCCTGTCTTATCCCTTCCACCTTCAGATATTGCCCTGACAAAAGGGTGGTCATAAGCAGGCCGAACAGGCAGATCACCTTGAAAAAGATGGCATAGGAATCAACGATAAACATGGTGCCGAAGGTGATTGCAGGTTTTTGATTGAAGAGGAGAGCAATCAGGCCCATGGCAGCCAGCATGGTCAATTGGGAGAGCAGTTCTCTGTTTCGTGGGTAGAGTAGATCGACAACAATGAGAATGATGCCCATGCAGACAAGGAGAATTTCTGGCATGATTGGATCAAGTGCGGGCATGGTAAATGTCATGTTCATGGCGAATCCTTTTCCTGCTGAACCTTGAAGGGGGAGCTTGAAAAATTGTAAGCGGTTACCGGCACCTTATTTTCATCCGTCCAGGAATTCTCCCATAGAAAGGAGGGTAACTATGGTTGAAAGCCTGGACGAACGAAAATAAAGTACCGGTAAACCCTCACAGCTCTCTATTTTACCAAGGCTTATATCCCTTGGTAAAATAGTTGCGAAAAATGTTTTTCTTCCAGTTGAACTGCCAGGAGTCTCCATTAGCTGACGGTTGGACAATCTCTAAGGGTTACCGAGATGATTGTCCTGGCAGTACCAATCATGTTGAAAAAATTGTAAGCGTTTACCGGCACCTCATTTTCATCCGTTCAGGACTCCTTCCATAGAAAGGAGGGTAACTATGGTTGAAGGCCTGGACGAACGAAAATAAAGTACCGGTAAACTCCCACAGCTCTCTATTTGATCAAGGAGTATATCCCTTGACCAACTAGTTGTGAAAAATGTAAAAGTTTACCAGCACCCCGGATAATTGAGTGTGCAAAGAGACTCTGCTCGTGCGTTCTAGGTTTTTCCCACAGAAAGGAGGAGGATCTATGGCTCAAAGTTTTAAACGTACGAACACAAGGTACTGGTAAACTCTTACAGCTCTGAATTTTATTCCAAAAATACAATTTATGTTCCATTAGTGAGTTAGTTGTTGTGCCTGCTGGACACCATGGGTGGCAGCATCGATAGTATGTGTGACAGCAAGCTGCACCCCACTGGTTACGCCTTCCGGGTTCCCGGTTACCTGTTCCAGCAGATGGGCCACAGAGACATGCATGTAGCTCAACATGGAGTCTGGAAAGAGCCCGATCCAGAAAACAAGGATGACCATGGGTAAGAAGGTGATAATCTCTCTAGTGTCCAGTTCCTTAATCGCATCCCATTTACAGTTGACCGGATTAAAAAAGATACGCTGATAGAGCCACAGCATGTACCAGGCACCGATGATCAGGCCACTGGCGGCAATGAGGGCCACCCAGGGTCTGGTCATAAAGGAGCCCAGCAGGATCAGAAATTCACCGATAAAACCATTGGTGCCGGGCAACCCCACAGAGGCCAGGGTAAAGAGCAGGAAAAATGAGGCAAATACCGGCATTCTCGAGGCCAGGCCGCCATAATCACTGATCTTTCTGGTGTGGGTTCGCTCGTAGACCATGCCGATCCCCAGGAAGAGCGCTCCGGTGACAACACCGTGGTTGATCATCTGCAAGATGCCTCCTTCAACGGATTGGGTGTTGAGAGCGAAAATTCCCAGGGTGATAAATCCCATATGACTGACCGAACTGTAGGCAATGAGCCTTTTAAGATCGGTCTGGGCCAGGCAGATAATTCCGCCGTACACAATGCCGATGAGTGAGAGGACAATCATGGGCATCATCATGCTAGTGGTGGCATCGGGAAGAATGGGCATGGAAAAGCGCAGAAAACCATAGGCCCCCATCTTGATGAGAATTCCAGCCAGGACAACGGAGCCGGCAGCCGGCGCTTCAGTATGGGCATCGGGCAGCCAGGTGTGAACCGGCCACATGGGAACCTTGACCGCAAAGGCGGCAAAGAATCCCCAGAAGAGGATGAGCTGCAGCTTGACCGGGTAGCTCTGCTCAGCAAGGGCAAGAATATCAAAGGTATTGCCGCCTTGCATGTAGAGGGTGATAATACCGACCAGCATCAAGAGACTGCCGACTAGGGTGTAGAGGAAAAATTTGGTTGCGGCATAAATACGGTTCGGACCACCCCAGACCCCGATGAGGAGGAACATGGGGATAAGCATGGCCTCCCAGAAGATGTAAAAGAGGAAAAAATCCAGAGAACAGAAAACGCCGATCATTGCCCCTTCAAGAAGGAGCAGAGAGACGAAGAACTCTTTTGCCTTTGTCTGAATAGAGTTCCAGGACACCAGGACACAGAGGATGGTGATCAGTGCGGAAAGCAGGACAAAGAGAATGGAAATACCGTCGAGGCCTAAGTAGTATTCGATATTAAAAAGACGTATCCAACTATGCCTTTCCACAAACTGCATATGGTGCGTAGTCTTATCAAAGGTAAACCAGAGGGGCAGGGTACAGATAAATTCGAGCAGGCTGATAATGAGCGCCATGATCTTGACGTTTTGCACGTTTTCCTTACTGATTCCAAGCAGGATAATTCCGCCAAGAACAGGGAGGAAGATCAATAAACTGAGAATTGGGAATGACATATTAACCCCTCACGTACATCCAGATAATAATGAACAGAACACCACCACCCATATATGCGAGGTAATGAGATACAAGTCCGTCCTGAATTTTTCTCATGGTTCCACTGACCCGGCCGATTATTCTGGGGATACCATTGACAATATTTTCGATGATGAAGATATCAAAGAATTTTAGAATAACTTGACGACTGAAAGCGAGCATGGGTTTAATAATTGTTGCTCCATAAATCTCATCCACAAAATATTTGTTGAGAGAAAGGGTATAGAGTTTCGAGTACCTGTCCCGTATTGTTTGCACCAATTCAGGGCGTTTCATATACATATACCAGGCCAGATAAATTCCCAAGGCTCCGATGCTGACTGAGATAATCATCAGGATAATTTCTAAAGCATGGGATGGGTGAACATGGGGGTGGCCAAGCACCGGTTCAAGGAAGTGACCCCAATTCGCATTACCACCAAGAACCGTCGGTATGCCGAATCCACCGGCACAGACAGCGCCAACAGCCAGCAGTATCAAGGGTACGGTGACAACCCGTGGAGACTCTTTCAAGTGGTCCTTCTGTTCCTGGGTACCTCTGAATTCACCATGGAAGATGAGAAAGAAGAGACGGAAGGAGTAAAAGGCGGTGATGCCGGCGACCAGCGTTCCGATGAACCAGGCGAATTTTCCAGCACCGACATGGGAGACAAAGGCCATGGCCAGGATCTCATCTTTGGAGAAGAAACCGGCAAACCCGGGGACACCGGAAATAGAGAGCGAGGCGAGGAGGAATGTCCAGTAGGTGATGGGCATATATTTTTTCAGGCCTCCCATATATTTCACATCCTGCTCATGGTGCATGCCCAGAATAATGGAACCGCAGCCCAGAAAGAGAAGCGCCTTAAAATATGCATGGGTAAAGAGATGAAAGACTCCGGCACTGTATGCTCCCACCCCGCAGGCGATGAACATGTAGGCGAGCTGGGAAATCGTGGAATAGGCTACCACCCGCTTGATATCTGTCTGGGTCAGGGCGATGGTGGCCGCAAAGAGACAGGTAATACTGCCAACAATGGTAATTACATTGAGTGCTGTCATGGACAACTCAAAGATCGGGTTACACCTGGCCACCAGGAAAACACCGGCTGTAACCATGGTGGCTGCATGGATCAGGGCACTGACAGGGGTGGGACCTTCCATGGCATCGGGCAGCCAGACATGCAGAGGAAGCTGGGCAGATTTCCCCATGGCCCCGCAAAAGAGGAGGAGCCCAATGGCTGTGGGCAGGTTAAAGGTCATGCCAAGCATGGTAAATGTCTGGTTCGCGATCTGATCGACGTGGGCAAAAATCGGTTCGTAGTGGAGGGTGCCGAATGAGGCATAAATGAGAAACAGGCCGAGGATAAAACCAAAATCACCGAATCGGTTGACGATAAACGCCTTTTTCCCAGCGTCGGCGGCGGAAACTTTTTCGTAATAGAAACCAATCAACAGATAGGAGGAGAGACCCACTGCCTCCCAACCGAAAAAGAGCTGCAGGAAGTTGTTGCCGAGCACCAGCATGAGCATGGAGAAGGTGAACAGACTCAGGTATGAGAAGAAGCGATAATAGCCGTCTTCTCCTTTCATGTAGCCAACCGAATAGATATGAACCAGTGAACTGATGGAAGTGACGACAATGAGCATCACCGATGTCAACTCATCAAGGAGAAAGCCCACCGATACGGTCATGGCACCCGAAGAGATCCATGTATACAGGTCCTGGTTGACGTGATGACCGTCCTTGACCTGGAAAAACGCGTAGAGGGCGCAACTCAAGGAGAGCAGAACCGTAACAATGGGAAGCCAGTGGCTGCGAACACCCAGACGTTTGCCAAAAAGAAAGGTAAAGGCAAACGAAAAAAGTGGCAAAAAAGGAATGAGAAGTAAGTAGGTTGGCATAACTATCCCTTTAGCTCGTTGATATGATCGACATAAATTGTTTTTCTGTTACGAAAGAGGACGATAACCAGACCAAGCCCAATGGCGGCTTCAGCAGCAGCAACGGTGATGATGAATAAGGTGAAGGTGTGTCCTCGAAGACTGTCAAGATAATGACTCATGGCAACCAGGTTGAGGTTTACAGCGTTCAGCATCAACTCAGTGGAGAGAAACATGATGATGATGTTGCGTCTGACGAGAAAACCATAGGTGCCAATGGAGAAGAGGATGGCCGCAAGAGCCATATACCATGACAATGGGATCATTTTTTCACCTCGCAGGCATCTGTACAGGAGTTGTCCGGTTTGTTGTTTTCCACCACCTCATTGTCCTTTCGAGCAAGGACTAGCCCGCCGATCACAGCAATGAGCAGAATAAGACCTGCAACCTCAAAGGGCAGGAGATAGGTTGAATAGAGCTCAAAACCCATGGCCTTGGTATGGGTGAGCTGTTCGATCCTTTCAACAGTATACTCCCCCTTTGCTCCCAGCTTAAAGAACGGGAGAATGGCAAGCAGGCAGATGCCAAGGGCCACACTGACCAGTGCGGAGAGACGATGACTGGCGATAAATCGTTCAATCTTGATCTCCTCTTTCAGACTGACCAGAAAGAGGACAAAGAGGTAGAGCACCAAGATGGCTCCTGCGTAGACGATAATTTGTATGGCGGCAAGAAACTCGGCATTCAAGAGAAGAAAGAGGCCAGCCATATGAAAGAAGAGCACCAGTACCGAGAGAACACTATGGACGGGGTTTCTAAAGCGGACTGCCAGAAGAGCGGTGCTTATAATGACCAGGGCGCAGTAGAGAAATAGGAGATGGTTAAACATTGCTTTCCTCCGTTACCTGCATGGCGAGTTCATTTTCTTGTGACTGCCTGACCTTGGTGCCGACAAATTGTCCCTCAATGGTCCAGTCATCCGGGACATCCATTCTCATTGGAGCGGGAATCGTTGATTCCTGGGCTCCTCTTGGCCGCCAGAAGGGGTTGACGTATGTTTCATCATAGCCTGTCTGGGCAGTAAAATTATCCCAGTTGGCAAGGAGCGCTTCCTTATCAAAATTTAGAGTGTCCCGCTCATAGGTAGCGTATTCAAAAACTTCGGTCATGGTGATGGCGCCAACCGGACAGACTTCGACACAGTAGCCGCAAAAGACGCAACGGAGGGCCTCAATGGAGTACTGATCAACAAACCTCTTCCCTTTATCATCGTCCTGGAATCTGATTTGAATACAACGGGATGGGCAAACGGTTGCGCAACGCATACAGCCGACACATTTTGACTCATTGGTCAGAGGATCCCGGACCAGGGCATGCTGCCCCCGAAAGCCAGCATACATGGGAGGCTTTTCTTCCGGATACTGCCGGGTAATGGGTGGCGAAAAGAGCTTGCGCAGGGTCAAGGCCATTCCTTGCAGGATTTCGACCTGGAGGATGGTTTCAAGCAGGTTTCTTTTTTCTTTATATTGAACTTTCATAGGTTAGATTTCCATGCAGTCAATTAACAAGAACCTTAAATATGCCGGTCAAAAAGATATTGAGCAGGGCCAGTGGGATGAGCAGTTTCCAGCCCAGGGCCATCAACTGGTCATAACGATATCTTGGCAGGGTGGCCCGGATCCAGATAAAAAGGAACAGGAAGCCGTAAACTTTCAGGATAAACCAGAAGGGTGGAAAAAACGGTATCGCAAACGGTCCGTTCCAGCCACCCAGAAAACAGACGGTACCAATGGAGGCCATGACCATCATGCCGATATATTCAGCCATGAAAAACATGGCGTAACGCATACCGGAATATTCAGTGATATACCCTGAGACAAGTTCGGTTTCCGCTTCCGGCAGGTCAAAAGGGACCCGGTTCGTTTCTGCCAGCATGGCAATAAAAAAGACAAAAAAACCGATGATCTGGGGGAAGAGATAGATACCGAAAATAGATGTACCCTGTGCTGTCACGATTTCGCTTAAGTTCAGCGAGCTTGACAGCATCATGACCCCGACGAGACTGAGTCCCATGGCAATTTCATAGCTGATAACCTGGGCCATGGAGCGCATTCCACCCAGAAAGGTATATTTTGAGTTTGAGGCCCAACCAGCCAGGATAATGCCGTAACTGGCCAGTGAACTCATGGCAAAGAGAAAGAGAAGCCCGATGTTGATGTCGGCCAAAACCCAGCCCTTGGCAAAGGGCAGGACAGCAAGCGATGCGAGCATGGTTACCAGACAGATAATGGGGGCAGCGAGAAAGAGCGGTTTATCGGCCTGCTCGGGGATAATGTCTTCTTTGAAAAAACTCTTTATCCCATCGGCAATGGGCTGCAGAAGGCCATGGTAGCCAACGCGCATCGGCCCCATCCTCACCTGCATATGACCAATGATCTTTCTTTCAAAATAAGTGACATAAGCTACATGGAGCAGGACAATAGCCAGGAGAACGGCGATTTGGAGTACTATGATTAAAATCTGCATAATTTCACCAGCGTAAGGCAACGTTCATGATTCTCACTCTCCCAAATCCAAGAGTTCAGAGTCATCATCACCGATATTATCAGAATCAATGAGATGATTATAGTAAGCTATGTTTCGGAGTTGATGGTGAAATAGGTCAATCTCACTATCGGATTCCTCGGAATATCCCTGAAAGTATGAGTCAAGCCGATTGTTCTCTTCCAAGATGGATTGTAAGTCCACGATTTTGTCACTCATGAGTTTTCTCCTGTAAGAGGGTTACCTGTCACATTCTCCCAACACCACATCGAGCGTTCCGATAATGGCAATCAGGTCGGCGATCATCACTCCTTTACACATGGTAGCCAAGGCACCGATATGAATAAAAGAAGGAGAACGGATATGCATGCGATAAGGTCTGCCCATGGAGTCACTGATGAAGTAGAAGCCGAGTTCACCTTTTGGGACTTCGGTTGCCACATACACATCTCCCTCCATATACACATCACGGTTTTCGATCAGTTTGATAAGGCCATTACGTGCAGGGGTGTCAACTTCTACTTTTCTGCCGGGTTGGGCCGGCATAACAAGATCCGGCGCATCACTTCCTAGGATGGGGCCAGGTGGCAGTTTTTCAATACACTGTTTGAGGATATAATTGGATTGCCTGAGTTCTTCCATACGGCATCGATACCTGGCATATGTGTCGCCAGTCTCACCCAATGGAATTTCAAAATCCATCTGCTCATAGGCAGCATACGGCATGTGCTTGCGGATATCGTAATCGACCCCTGACCCTCGAAGCGAGGCGCCGGTCAGGCAAAGATCAACTGCTTTTTCAGCTGATACCTGGGCAACATCAATGGTCCGCTTGAGCCAGATTCGGTTTGTGTCGATCAAGGTCTCATACTCTTCAATGCAGGCAGGAAATTCATCAACAAACCGTTCCAGTTTCATCATGATGGCATGGGTGACATCCTGTCTGACCCCGCCAAGGCGCGTATACGTGTTTGTCAACCTGGATCCGCACAGCTCGGCAAAAAGTTCCAGCAGGACTTCACGCTCTCTGAAACAGTAGAGAAAGACCGTCATGGCACCGATATCAAGGGCATGGGTGGCCAGCCAGAGGAGGTGACTGCTAATCCGTGACATTTCACAGACCATGACACGTAAAAACTTTGCCCTTTCGGGAACCTCTATGGCCAACAGTTTCTCAACGGCCTCGCAGTAGCCAACATTGTTGGCCATGGCCGCCATATAATCCAGCCGGTCTGTGAGGACGAGATTTTGAGCATAGGTCCGGTTTTCAGCCATCTTTTCAAAACCGCGGTGCAGGTATCCGACTTGGGGGTCGCAATCGCGAATCGTCTCTCCATCGAGCTCAAGATCTACACGCAAAACGCCGTGGGTAGCCGGATGCTGGGGGCCAAGTTTCAGCCGGTATTTGTCTTCATCACCCTGCGAAACCGGTACATCAAGGGTTGTTGTTTCAGTCATCAGATGCTGCTCCCTGCTCAATTTGAGCACCGTGGAAATCAAATTGGCTCAGTTGACGGCTTTTCTTCTTCAGCTCTTCAAATCCCTTCCATTCGGTATCACCTCGCAACTTGTATTCTTTGCGAAGAGGGTGCCCCTCCCAGTCCTCCGGAGTTAAGATCCGTTTGAGGTTGGGGTGGTTGTTAAACATGATGCCGAGCAGATCATAGGTCTCCCGTTCCAGCCAGTCAGCCCCTGACCAGAGAGAGGTGATTGAATCAATGGACGGGTGGGCGGATTTCTGAATCTGGGCCTTTATGCGGAGAGAGGTGCGGTTGTCGATGGAATAGAGCTGGTATATCACTTCAAAACGTTCGATATACTTTCCTTTTCTGGTAAGATTATCCACCCCGCAGAGGCAGTTGAGATGGTTCATCTTGTAACCTTCCTTGAGGAATTGACACATTTCAACGATGGGACCGCTGTCAACAATTGCTGACAGCTGGCCTCTGTGTTCATGAATTCCAAAAACTGAATCTGGAAATTTTCTCTCTAGTTGTTCAGCTATGCGAATTGGCTCCATCGACCCTGCTCCTGCATAATTTTTTCCTGCAATTTCATCAATCCTTCCAACAATGCTTCTGGTCTGGGGGGGCAACCGGGTATGTAGACATCAACGGGAAGAAACTCATCTGCTCCCTGGACCACGGCATAGGTGTCGAAGATTCCACCGGTACATGCACACGATCCCATGGCGATGACATAACGGGGTTCAGGCATCTGATCGTAAACCCGCCGGACAACTGGAGCCATTTTTTTAGTGATGGTGCCTGCCAGGATCAAACAGTCTGCCTGACGGGGGCTGGCCCTGAAGATGATACCGAAGCGATCGAGATCATTGGTGGCAGCGCCCGCCACCATCATCTCAATGGCGCAGCAGGCCAGACCAAAGGTGGCGGGCCATATGGAACCTGCCCGACCCCAGTTGATCAATTTATTAAGAGGCGCCACAATGGCACTGGCACCGGGAATAAATTTGATGCCCTCCTCTATCTGGACAAGGTCGTTGTTCATTTTTCCCATTGAAATGCCTCCTTTTTCCACCCATAAAGATATCCGACCAGAAGAAGAAAAACAAAAATGAACATTTCAATAAGAGCAAACATTCCCAACTTGTCATATACCAACGCCCATGAGTAGAGATAGATCGCCTCAACATCGAAAACGATAAAGAGTATGGCAATCAGGTAGAATTTGACCGAGAACCGCATACGCGGTTCCTCTGTCGGCGGATTTCCCGATTCATAGGCGACCAGTTTTTCAAAATAGGGCCGCTTCATCCTGAAGAAACGACCAATCCAGAGGGTCACCGCTCCAAAACCTATACCAATCACGATAAAGAGCAGGATTGGCAGGTATTCTGAAGGGAGGTAAGAACCAGCCATATTGCTCTCCTTATCCTTTCTGGCTCAGGATGAGTTCGGCAAAGTCCTGCCGTTTTTGGTCTGAGGCTTGCTCCGGAGTACCGAAGCTGAGACAGCCGGTGGTGCATTTTGAGACGCAGGCAGGTTCCAGCCCCTCATCAATCCTGTCCATACAGAGATTACATTTACCGACTTTGCCCGTATTGGCATCCCACTGGGGAACGCCCCATGGGCAAGCGGTCATGCAAGCCTTGCAGCCGACACAGAGATCCTCATCAACAAAGACAATACCGTCCTTGTCTCTTCGTTGCATGGCTGCGGTTGGACAGGCATCTACACACCATGGTTTCTCACAGTGAAAACATGCCATGTAGACAAAATCCAGGACCGGAAGATTATTCTTCATCTTCGGCCCCACCTCGATCATCTTACAGAAGAAGGCACCCTTTCCTGAATTGTTCTTGGTTTTACAATGGACTTCACAGGCCTTGCAGCCAATGCATTGTTCAACATCCTGGGTTACATAATATTTGCTCATTTTTCTATTCTCCTGCTATGCAGCCGGGTTAACAGTCACAAAACTTTCAGCCAGATTGAGCCCGCCGCCTGCCGGATCCCATTCAGTGAGTTTTCCTTTCATAAAAACCTGATCCGCAAGTCCTTTACCAAAGGCTCTTTTTTGAGCAGGAATATCCTTACCAAAACCGTGGAGCATAAAAACAGCTTCCGGATGTATAAAATCTGTGACTTTGGCCTCAATAGTCCCTTTGGCATCTCCATTTGTAATCTCAACCATGTCTCCATTGGCAATACCTATTTCTGCGGCTTTACCACTGTTAATCCATAGTTTGTTTGACCCAAGTAATTCAGAGAGAACCGGGTTATTGGTTGATTGCCCGTGGGTTTGATAGCCCTTGCGGCCAAAGAGGAGTCTGAAACTTCCCTCTGGAGGAGTTTCAGGACTTTCATAGCTTTTAAAAGATTCGATACCCATTTTTTCCCACTTGGAATTGACAAATTCAATTTTTCCGGATTCAGTACCGAATTTAAGATTGTCAGGGTCACAGCCAATGGGCTCTTTGCAAAGCTTGACAAATCCTTTGGCATCAAAGTCTTCAATCTTGACATCGCTATCCTGGAGTTGATAGTTCCAGATATCCTCAATGGTTTCGTACGGAAAATATTCCCCTTTGCCGAGCCGTTTTGCCAGTTCAATGTAAATTTGCCATCCTGGCCTAGCGTCATAAAATGGCTCTACACATTTTTTTCTTACACTGAAACCAGGCTTTGGGCCTTTGTCCGTACGAATAATGGAATCTCTTTCAAAAAAGGTGGCTTCAGGCAAAATAACATCGGCAAACCAGGCGGTTTCACTGTAATTCACCTCTACGGTCACCAGAAGATCGAGTTTATCCAGTATCCGTTTTTGCTCCTTAGTATCAGGCAAGGCAATCATTGGATTATGCCTGTGAGCAATATAGGCCTTCATGGGGTAGGGTTTACCAGTATCAATGGCCCGATAGGCCATTTGCAGCATCCCGGCACCCGAATCAAAATGGCTATACGTCGTGTCGCATTCATCACACCTTTTTTCATCAACCCCGGGGATATCCGCACCGAGACTTTTGAGACCTTTGGCACCGGCATGTTTAGGCGTTTTTGGAAGAATAAGCCCGCCGGTTTGCTCTTTGTTACCCATGAGGGCATTGAGGATATTAAGCATCCTACTGGCATAGAAGGTATCTTTGTACCTGGCAAGGTGCCAACCAATGTGAAAAACTACTTTGGGCCGGTCATTATCTACTTCATGACAGAAGGCCTTTATCTCCTCAGCTGAGATGGAAGTTTCTTTTTCAGCCCATTCAGGTGTATATGGCTCAAGGAATCTTTCTAATTCCGAAAGTCCGGTTACCCATTTGGCCACAAAATCTTCATCATAGAGCTTATTGTTTACGATATAGTTAGTAATACCGAGTAGTAGTGCGTAGTCTGTCCCAGGATTATTCTGCCAGTATCGTGTGGCCTTGCCAGCTGTGTTGGTCACTCTTGGGTCAACATAGGTGACATGGGCACCGTTTTTAACAGCCTTCACAAAGCTTTTTACTTCTTTGACCTTGAAAGATTCGGTTATATTACGGCCAAAAAGGACAATATGTTTGGCATTTTTGATATCATAACCAAAACCTTTACGGCCCATACCAAGAACAGACTTTGCAGCATGGTTGGCGTTGCGGCCACAAGTGCAATCGTGGTTGATATAATTGGGCGAACCAATGGCCTTAATCCATGCCTTACGTAAATCGGCAAAGGGTCCACCACGGTCGGTGAGCATGATGGATTTGGCACCGTGTTCATCTATAATTGTTTTGAGTTTATCGCTGATGTAGTCGTAGGCCTCATCCCATGAGACGTTTTTCCACTTGCCGCTCCCACGTGCTCCATCACGAATCATTGGAGATTGAGGGCGTTCATTATCATATTGAAACGGGATGGAGGCCCCTGCCTTGGCACAGATGGAGGTCCCCATTCCGCCGTCATTGCTGTTTCCTTCAACCCATGTGACTTTCCCATTTTCCACCTCAACTCTGATCGGGCAACGCACTGCACACATGCCGCAGATGGAGTACACGGATTTTTTCATTGAATTTTCCTCCAGTTTTGTTCTTTTGTGTTCTTAACCTGACAGGACGTCATTTCTGTGTGTTACGCTGCAGGTTGCGTATGATTTATTTATACTGAACACCTGGTCTCAGACGGTGTCAGGTGTGACAGCTTCTAATTCAATACTGCGTCACCATTGGTGATCAGAAATTGTTTCCTGATTGTTGCGTAATAGCTAGATATCTTATGCACAAAAAAGGCCAGATTTAAAAAACAAAAGAGAATAGTTAATAAGTTGTGTAAATTAGGGGGGTAAGAAGAATTTGTTTTCTCATGAATCCCTGGGAGAAAAAAATTTTTCCAACCTGAGGTGCAACAAAAAAAGGGCACGTGAAACAAAAATATTGCATGGTAAAGGAAACAAAAAACTTCTAGGATGATACACAACAGGAAAAGGCAAATAGTCCCCAAATACAATACAATGAGGGGCTGAGGCGGAGACCGATACCTATGGCAACCTTCCAGTATCCGAGTACATCTAAAATGGTATTGGGAGGGAAGGATTAGGCAGTTCATTTTGTCAGTTCCTCTTCAGGACTCACATCTGAAGGCTTTACAAGACCAAGCCAGATAACGATCAGAGCAAGGGAGAATTTCATAACTGTCTGATAATAATTGTCTATTTGAGCAGAAAGGTTGTGATCTGTTGAGGCTATCCAAGGGGAAATAATCCTCTTTGGTTTCATGTCCTCATCCTGTCGAGCTGGGTGAAAAGAAACCTTTGCAGGGCGACCCTATTCTGAATATGAGTATTCAAGAAGCTGATATGCAAGGAGGCAGTACTCAAATCCCTTGTGAACATTTTTTTCACTGCTCCAGGAGAGAATGAAAATCTTTTTCTGTGAGAATGGAGTCCTCATGTTTTGCTAGATAGACCAGGCAATCAACGCAAATATGAAATGAGCAGGCATCGTCATCCTTAACCAGTTCCCAACATCTGTTTTTTTCATCTTCAGCTAAAAGACACGTCGCCTTTTTGTTACACTGGATGATTTCCCAACATGGCATTTCAGACTGTATAGACATGATTCACTCTTACTATCTTTATCAAATGATAATTCGGATGGTGCGCTGCCGTTCTGTCACATATTCGCTGCCCAGATAGCCTGCTCACCAGTTTGTCTTGCGAATTTTCAGACAAAAAATTCACCCTCTCCAGAGTTAACTAACTAAAAATTAATTTATTTTTTTCAACTAGTAAAATTTATAATAGAAATGCTTAGCATTAAATAAATAAATGTTAGCTGGTGCTTAAGTACCTGTCGGCTTGTGCAAGAGGTCTCTATGGCAATAACAAGAGGCCAACGTGAGACTTTCAATGCAGTTGGAGAAGGTTCTCCGTCATCATGGACATCCAGTTCCTTGATGGAAAAGGGGAAAACTTGTTAATATAAAGCCAATGGAGGAGGCCAGGACAGACAAGGCCCCAAGTTTTGGCAAAGGCTTGCCAGAGTGACGCGGGCATGCTGCAGCAACGGTGCCAAAGGTGGGGGAGTTCCCCTCAAGCACCGCAGGTTGCCGCAGCAACGATGGGGCAACCTAACGTGTAGAGACTTTACTACCTATCACAAAGGCCGCGCTGATCAGGAAAAGATTTTTAACGATATACTGTCCCTCAAGAGTGAGCCCGAAGGGGACCGAGTGAAAACAGACATCCGGCAGGACTATCAGGGGAAGAAATGTTCCAGGCAGTTCAATGAGGAGGAGAAAAAGGGCAAGACGAAGCAGAGGTTTGTAGAGGAGGCCTATGCCTATGGCAACCTCCCAGCAGCCGAGAATATTTAAAATAATTTCAGGGGGAAAAAAATAGACAGTCCGTTTGATCAGTTCGGCTTCAGGGCTCATCCCTAAAGGCTTTAAAAGACCAAACCAGATAAAGATCAGTGCAAGGGAAATTTTCATCAGGACCTGGCAATATTTGTCCATCCAGGCCGAAATTTTATGATCCGCCGATGCCATCCAAAGGGTCATAGTCTTCCTCACTGTTCTTATGCAGCCAACTCGTCTTGTTGAGTGGGCAGAGAATTCCGCCTGCCTCCTTTAGCCCGGAAAGCCGGACAGATGAGCATATGTGAAGCGTTGCTCTCATACTCTTGGGGAATGATTTTCTGTCTCTGCTCCATGATAGAACAGAATTCTTCTTCTGTGAGAGTGGTGTCCTCATGTTTTGCCAGATAGACCAGGCAATCTACGCAAATATGAAATGAGCAGGCATCGTCTTCCTCAACCATTTCCCAGCATGACTTTTTTTCATCCTGGGTATAGAGACATGTATTTTTTTTGTTACACTGGATAATTTCCCAACATGGCATTTCAGAATGAATGGAATGTATGGACATGATTTCCTCCTTGTATTCATTATGAATGAAAGTTTTGACAGGGCCAAAGAGATCTGTCACTAAGCCATCATCATGAAAAGCTACACATCATCTGGATAGGAAAATCTCAGACATGGAAAAACTGACTTTGATTCAGTTTCATTAATGAAGTGTTAATTTATTCTTTCAAATTAGTAAAATTTGTAATAGAAATGGATAGCATTAAAAAAATAAATATCATTTTTTGAAAAGGGAATTATGCCGATAACAATACGTCAACTTGAAATATTCAATGCAGTTGTGGCCTGTGGGCAGGTCACAAGAGCTGCCCAGAGCCTCTTTATTACCCAGTCGGCAGTGAGTCTTGCCTTGAATGAAATGGAAAACCAGCTTGGCGGGCCCCTGTTCGATCGCTTTGGCAGGCGTGTGGAACTCAACGACAGAGGTCGATACTTTCTTCCTCTCAGTCGAGAGATTCTCGACAAATTAGAGGACCTGGACAGCTTGATGAATGAAAAGGCTGGCCAATTTGCAGGTTCTCTGAATCTGGTTGCCAGTTCCACCATTGGCAACTACGTCTTACCCTATCTGATAACCGCCTTTAAAAGCATGCATCCTGATGTCCATTTCAATATGCTGGTCTGCAACACCAAGGCAGCTGAGAAACTTATCATTGATCGTGCGGTTGATCTTGGCTTTGTTGAAGGCGAGGTGAATAACGAGCAGATTGCCGTCACCAACTGGTTCAAGGACGAACTTGTCTTGATTACCCGCTGTACCAACGAAACGGAACCGGAAAAAGTCTGTGATGTCGCAACCGACATAAAAAAATATAAATGGGTCATGCGCGAGCCTGGATCTGGAACTGCCCAGATATTCAAAAGCAAACTTGGCAAGCATGTAACAGACCTCAACGTGGTGATGGAGCTGGGTCATACCGAAGCCATTAAAAAGGCCGTTGAAGCCGGTGCCGGCATTGGCTGCCTTTCAAGTCTGACCGTATGCCGGGCAATCAACCGTGGCTGGCTACAGGAGATCGCCCTTGAGGGAGTGGATATGCAACGGCAACTGTATGTTATTCAGCACAAGAATAAGGCGAAAACTCGTTTGATGAATGAGTTTCTCGACTTTTGCTTCCTCTTAAGTCAATGCAGTGAAGGACGGACCTGTCTCTCATCACCGGAAAATTTTCAGGAGCTGGTCCTACAGTTCAGCGGTAAAAAATAACATGAGAGGTGGATGATTTTGTTTCCCGGTTGGAGGCTGTTATGCCATTGGATGGGAGGAGAGCCTGGTGTAACGAGCAGGTTTCGCGGGAAAAACGAAAACAAAGGATATTGTTTTTTATGAACCCAGGATCTTCGTTCGCTGCCTGTAGCCTATTATTGACGTGATTTCGGATAAAAATACCCGGTAGTCGCGTTCTGTTATTCGCAAATTCCTGTCATTTGAAAGCTATGGAGATAGATACTGATCATCTGTCTCCATAGCTTGGTCAGGATTTTCTGGGATGAAAATTTATTTGGCAGAAAGTGTGAATTCTCTCTGTCGGAAAGTGAACGTATATTTAAATGTCTTTGGATCAAGCCAGTCAAGGGTAGTGCTGCCGATCTGGGCATAGGGGTAGCCGAAGGTGTTCAGCGGAGCTCCCTGTTGTTGAGGGTTGAGGCTGAGGTCGCGGCCCATGGCCAGCTTCACTCTATATTGATCCCAGCCACCCCAGAAATAGTCCCGATAGTGTTGAGTTTTGGCATCACCAAGCGCCAGCTTTTCTTTGAGCATCATCTTGCGTACATCAGCCGGGTCAACGGGTACCCAATCATAGCCGGGCAGGTAGAATTCGGCCCAGCAGTGCTGCCATGTGGAGATATTCTGTTTCGCCTTTTTCCCCTGGCGAAGGCCGAAAATTTCTCGGGCAGGAACGCCTGCGGCACGGCACAGGGAGACGAACACTGAATGGATGTCGGTACATTTTCCTCCCGGGTTTTGCAGAAGCAGACAGACATTACCCGGCCCGCAACCTCGGGTATTCGGGTCACGATAGGTGTTTTCACATGTCCAGTCATAAATCGCCTTGGCCTTTTCAAGAACAGTCGTTTTTCCCTGCGTTATCTGATCGGCCAGTATCTTTACCTGGCCGTCGATTGGACCCAGGCTGGTCGGCTTGAGGTACATGGTGTAATCAGCAGGGTCCCAGGCCACTTCTTTGGTAGGGAAGTCCCGGCGTATTACCTCCTGGCGAACTACATGAAATGACAGGGTCAGCTTGCGGCTGGCAGCCCCTTTCTCCCAGCGGGCATAGAGCATGGGAGTGGAGTTCATCTGGTCACTGTAAACGGCCGACTCACCATAATCACCGCTTACGTGTACCTTGCTGATCAGCTGGTCACGGTCCGAGAGGGGGTAGGGGATCCAGAGCTGAGCCTCTTCATTAATGTCATGGCCTGAGAGGTCAAATTCCATGGTGATGGTTCCGCTGCTCTCATTGCCAGCCCAAACTCCCATGGGCATCAGCAGAAATGGAACAGTTATCAGAAGCTTCCATGTTTTTTTAATCATCTTTCTTTTCCTTCATCCGTATTTCCTGTTTTCCGTTTTAAGGCAACTGGGTGCAATACTGTTTTTGCTTTCCGGAACTGATGCAATTACTGAGTGACCAGCATGTCACGATAAGGCCATTTATCCACACCGTTTTTCAAAATGGCGAGTTTGTCTTCGGGAACACCCTGGCTTTTTAAATAGGAGTAACATCTTTTGGCACCGCCACCGCCACGAGGGCAGATAACCACCACATCGTTGCCACTTGCCTTATAGGCTGCCACAGCCGGATCGATCTGTTTTTTCTCGGCATCGGTCTTGACCGGAAAGGCGTTTGTTTCCATGGAACCGGCAAAGTGGTGGGTAGCAAAGGCATCCTTGTCCTGAATGTCGACAATGATCATGGGCTTATCGGTCTCAAGCCACTGTTTAAACTGGTCTGGTTCCAGGTAATTAAACTTTTCAAAGATGGCTGCCACATTGAGCAGACAGATAAGGGCCAGGCAAACAAGGGTAAGATTTTTCATTGTGTTTCTCCTCCGTTAATAAATGACATGGAATGGTTCATATGGTTTGCTGAAGCAATAATGGACAATGATTAACGTAGTAATCTCGATAATACAAATAGGAAATACCTATGGGAGGGGAGGGTTCTATAGGCGTATTTCCTTGAAAAACAGGCGGTTGCTCATTACAGCTGTGAGGTGACCAGTTGTTCTTGGAAACGAGTTACTGAATGGGGTGAGACACTGTTATCTTCCACAGGATATTGGACAATCCGTAAAGGAGGGAGAAAATAGGTTGGTCAGATCAGATCAAGCAAATTTGTCTGATCCAGATATTCCAGGGCCTGCCACAGATCTTCTTCTGTGTGGGGTTCCAGGGTCACGAGAGGATGAAGATTGTTTGCTGCGAGAAAGGTGAACAGGCCCTGGAAGTCAAAAGAGCCCAGTCCCAGGCCAAGGTGCTGATCATCGTCGCCACTATTGTCATGGAGATGGAGCTGGCCCAGCCATGAGGAGAGCCGGGGCAACCAGTCCTGCCAGGGGGTCTTGGCAAAGCTCATGAGATGGCCCACATCTAGGCAAAAACGGGCATGGGGAGAGTCCAGTGTGGAAAGAATGGTTTCGTGGGCATCAGGATTGTTTTCGTAGGTGTTCTCCAGCATAAGAACAGTCCGGGATTTGGCAGCGACTTGTATCAGTTCCTGCCAGGTCGCGAGAGCTGCCCCCCTCCATTCCTTTTCTTTATATCCCTGCTTGTTTTCTTCGTAGTTTAAGTGACAGACCACAGACTTGGGCTGGAAGATCTCGATCAGGCTGAAGGCCTTGCGCAGCTTATTTCTGCTGGCCCCAAGGATTTCAGGATCAAGGGCGCCGGGAGCAAGATCAAAAAAAGGCGCATGCAGGGTACATGCAAGTTTGTTGTCCTTGAGGATTTTGGCAATCTTGACGAATTCTTCTTTTCCTTCCTCGTAGAGACAGAGGCCTTCCAGGCCGATTTCCGGCTGAATACGATGGGAGAGAAAGAGATCGATATAGCGCTCCTTCAAGTCGTACCAGGGGGCATTGACAAAGCAGCGAGAGGTAATGTGTTGAAAATCCGACATGGACATAAGGACTCCTGAGAGAACTCTTAGGGCTTGATTTGAGTTTTTGCAAAGTTTCTTAGCGTTCGCCAAGATATTTGATCATCTGGCTCATGGAAAGCTTGGTACTCGATGGTCCTGAACGAATAAAAAAGTCTTCATTTTTGCCCACTGAGAGAAAGACCGGGCGGCGTACCCGCTCACACTCGATGATGAGGATTGTTTTCTCCTGGATGGTCACAACCTTGAGGTGAATAAAACGGGTAAATTCGGCACCGATATGGGTGTTGAGGAGATTTTTAAAATGGAGCCGGCATTTGTCCTCATTGTCAAAGTTATCCGCATCTATTCCGAGGATGCACCCGTCATCGGCAACTCCAATGAGGAGGATTCCGCCGTCACTGTTCATGAAGCCTGCCACAGCCTTTAACCAGGCAAGTTCGATTTCCTTCCCGCTCTTGCCGGTTTTCAGGTTGGTACGCATGGTTGATTTGAATTCCAGGGTGGTGGACTCGCCTGCCTGGATAAGGGCACTAATCTCATTTTCGTATCCAAGACTGTTGATATGCTGCTGGGGCAGGTCTTTGAGTTGATGGCTGTATTTGCGCACCAGAAAGATTGTCAAGAGAATGCCGGCCAGGAGTATGGATCCTGCCATGAGCCCGAAACGCAGCCACTGGCGGCGAAGATTGGAAAAGATATCATTTTCAGGGATGAGAACAGCAGTCCAGACATCATTTGCTGGATCAAGGAAGGAGGTAAAGCCTAGCCACCAAGTCTTTCCATCAACTTTTACTGAGAAGACCTGATCTTTACCAGGAGGGCTCTCTTTCAATTTTTTTGTCACGGTGGTAACCAGTTTTTCGGAAACAACAGACTTGCTTTTGTCTGCTGCACCAGAGGAACTTCTGCTGCTGTTTCTGATATCGGACAGAAGGCGCCCTTTTTTCTGGAGGAGGAGAATATGGCTGTTTTCTGTGAGTTTAAGCTGTTCAACAAAAAGCATGAGATCTATCAGAGAAAATGAAACGGCAGAGACAAAGTCACTATCCGGTTGTTCACGCAGAGACCAATGAAGACTGGCAGTAAGCCCGATTTCTTCTGTTCCGTCAAGGAGGTACGGTTCGGTCAGGAAAATTGTCCTGGCAGGAATCGCAGTCATGGCCCCTCGAAACCACTGCGTCTGTGATGGGGGATGACTTTTGTCAACGCTTTCCTCAAGAGGAATCAACCTTCCGTTAATCCAGTTAGCAGAGATATTCCTGCCCTCTCGATATTCATGCAGGTGCCACAACTTGTCATGATGGGAAAGGCTTACCTTGTTTGCTTCCATGTCAGCAAGGGAAATGGATTTTATATTTGGCTGGATCTCCA
>CAYPEU010000005.1:20094-64374 GCA_964409855.1 uncultured Desulfocapsa sp. | reverse complement strand
TGTGGAGAGGAGCAGTGAGGTGAGAAGAAAGGTGAGGACTACCTTTTTCTCTCTCAAGGCCTTGAGCAATCTGCCATTCCTGCGCATGAGCAGCAGAAGCAATATGGTCACCAGCGTTGACCAGCTTATCCGATGACAAAGGATTTCAATGGGAATAGCAGCAGACAGGGCCTTCCAGTAGAGAGGAAGCAGCCCCCAGATAGTGAATGCTCCAAGTGCAGCCAATAAGCCACTGTAATTTTTCATGTCCTTTCCTTTGCCTGGAAACAAAATGATATCGAGTGTTGGCTTATAGTCCTCCCTGGAAGAAGATACAAGAGTTAAGTCACGATCTTTGGTTGGGTGATTTCGTTGAAGGAGAAGGGCAGGATGTCGAATTCTGAAGTTCTTATTTCTGCGGGTCGACAGGTTCTTTCCCATGTCCCCCCCTGTTCAGGGAAGCAGATCAGCTGGAATCAAAAGTACCACACCATTTCCAGTCGGATATAATCATCCTGTGCCAGGCTGTATGCAGGATCTTGAGGGGCCATGTTAAGAAAAAAAGAGGCGTCCAGGTTGAGGCGAATAGTATCACCCAGGCGGCGGCTTGCTTCCAGGGCTATGATGGTGGATGAATAATCGAGATCATGGATCACTCCGAGGAGGATGGTCGAATCATCCATGTCATTGACTGAAAGGCGCAGACCGCCCATGAGATCGTTGTCGTAGATGGTAGGCAGCCAGCCGTTATCGCGGTCATCGTAGACATATTCACCAATCAGGCCGAGATCCATCATCGTGTCACCAATGGCGATCAGGGTATATTCAAAACCGAATGTGGTGGCGGCAAAGGAGCGGCTCTGACCGATCCGGTAGAGGGCTTCCCCCTTGAGGAGCCACTCTCCTGCAACCATCTGCAGGTCAAGACCGGATTGGCCGATCTGCTCGTAGTAGGGGGAGAGGAGAGGTGCTCCAAGGTCATCGAATGAAAAAAGCAGGACCGGTTCCCGGGCCGTACCGTTGAAATAGTACAGCCCGACATCAGCACCAGCAAATGAGGTGGAGTAGCGCAGGGCCAGGTCCAGGTGGTGCTCTTCGCTGCTGCTTTCATACAGTGGGTGGTCTGTATCCACGACCAGCGGGGTGCGGAATCTTCCTTTTTCCCCTGGGAATGTACGCTCCCGGAACCAGGGCAGGACAAACCCCTCAACCGTTCCCCATTCTTTTGGCATAAGCAGATGAACCATGGGCTGGCCCAATTTTTCCTCACCGTCCAAGGCCTCCACCTGATCGGTCTGGTTGATGATATCTACGAGATGAACAAATTCAGTGGCTCCCCAGAACACTCGTCCCAGGCCCATGGTGAGTTCCCAGTTGTCGGCTAGATACACCAGCTTTGCCTCACGCAGATCACCGTGCGTTCGTTCACTGTCCGTGAAGTCCAGGCGATAAAAGGGGGCCAGGGTGAAGCTTAGGCTGTCTGCAACATCATGATAGAATTCGAGGTTGGCGGCCACCGATGCCGAGCTCTCTTCCTGGCCTGCAAAGGCACCCTCATGAAGATAGAGACTCCCCTCTCCAGAGATGTCACCCTTTATTTCCAGGGCCATTGCGTTCCAGGCAGTAAAGAAGATGGTGATCACACAGAAAAGGATTGCAGACAGGACTTGCTTGAGGAGCAGGGAAGAAAGCAGTGAACTCATTCTGTCTCGTCTCTTACCTTGCCCGTTTCAGGCTGGCACTGTTGAAATCTTTGTCAGTCAGGCCTGTGCGAAACTGGTAATTCCTCCAACTGAGGGTTGTGGATTTGCCGGTCTGGTGGTTTGTCATGTGCATTTGGTCAGCCCGCCAGAATTTGTCAAGATATTGCTGGTAGCCCTCAATGGTGAGGGTCTTGAGCAGGCTCTCTTTACGATCATAATAGTCTACCTTGAGGACGCGGTATTCCTCTTTGTCCATCCAGGTTATCCGCTTGGTGTAGCCGGAATTTTTCCGGTCTACGGGATAGCTTTCACCGACGAAACAGTCCTTGCCCAGGTAGTTTTCCTCTCTCAAATGTTTGTAGCTGTATTTCTCCACCTCCTGGCTGGAAATGTCCTCATAGGCAAACTCGCTGCCCATGAAGGAGCCGGATTTGTTCCTGGAATTAATCCGTTTAACCCGTTTCAGGGCGGGAAGGTAGAGCCACTGATCATCGTCACCGACCTTATGGGAGAAGGTGAGGAAAGCAGTGCCTTTTACGTCCCTTGGTGTGTCAAAGATGGAAAGGCTTTTATCTCCGTCACCGGCCACTTCCAGGGTCCTGGTTCGGATGGATCGTTTACTCTCTTTGCCATGTTTATTTTTCAGGACCATTTTCATATCAGCAGTGTAATCAACAAAACCCTCATCTCTGCGATCAGCCTCCAGGGCAATGGCCAGGCCTTTTTCCTCAGCAGTTTCACAGAATGCATCTGGTATAGAAAAGAGTGATGCACTAAGAAGAAGAGTCGACAAAAAAATCCTCATTGATTGGTCTCCAGTTTCATGAGTAGGGTGGGCAGGAAAAAAAAGTCTAGGAGCAGAGCTAAGACTATGGTCACAGCAGTCATAGCCCCCATATGGGAGTTGATCTGAAATCCGGAAAAAGAGAGGACCGTAAACCCTCCCATCAATGCCACAGTGGTGATCCAGATGGCAGCCCCCACTATGTTGAAGGCGTAGCGGACCGCGTCATCCGGAGTCATTTCATGCTCCCTGCGGCCACGCTGGTACTTGGAGAGAAAGTGGACTGTATCATCAACCACTATACCAAGGGTCATGGCAATCATCACTGACACGGTAAGTCCCACCTGTCCAACGAATATTCCCCAGACACCAAATGCCATAAAGGCAGGGCAGAGGTTTGGCAGCAGGCTGAGGACCCCTAATTTAAAGTCCCTCAGCACAACAATCATGATCAGCGAGATAAGAAACAAGGCAATGATGGATCCCCTCAGCATAGAGCGAATATTTCTCTCTGAGATATAGGAGAAAATGATGGATAGGCCTGAGCCATATGTGACCATGGACGGGGCATTGTCTGTGAGCCATTTTCGTCCCCGTTGTTCCAGATCAAGTAAACCGGCGGTGCCGATATTGGGAGTGGACACGGTCATTCGGATGGCTGATTTATCCACATTGATACGATTGTTGAGATCCAGACCAAAGGGCAGGCTCATCTCGTAGAGGAGCAGGTATTGAGCTGCCAGCTCCCTCTGTTCCGGAAGTCGATACCAGGACGGGTCATCAGCGTGCATGTTCTGATTGAGCCGTTTCATGATATCGGTGAGGGTGTAGACATGCCGTACTTCCGGCTGAGCGCGAAACCACTGGGCAAAGGCTTCAACTGTTTTCAAATATTCAGGGTTGTTGATCCCGCCTTCTTCTCCTGATTCAAGGGCCCAGTCGATGATTTCCAGACCGGCAAGATGTTCGGCTGAAAAATCAGAGGCAATACGAAAATCATAGCTGTGGTCAAAATATTTTATAAATTCATCATTGAGCTGAATTTTAGAAATTCCTGCTGTGGTGAGGAGGATGAGGAGGAACATGGACCAGAAAATGGGGGCCCGTCTGGCTATGACAAAATTCCCCAAACGGGAAAAAAAGTGACTCTGCCCCTTGTCCCTCTTTTTTACCTTTAAAGGCAGAACAGCAGTCAAGGCAGGCATGAGAAAGACAGAGTAGATAAAGGCGGAGAGCACCCCTATTGCCACAATATTTCCAAGATCGCGAAAGGGAGGGGCATCTGAAAAATTCATGGTCAGGAAACCGATTGCTGTGGTGACACTGGTGACAAGGACAGGTTGAAAGTTGACCCGAATGGATTCCAGAATAGCTTTATGGCGTGTTGCCCCCTGGCGCATCTGATGAAACATGGTAACCAGGATATGGATGGAATCGGCAACAGCCAGGGTGAGGATAATGATCGGTGCATTGGCAGAAGCAGGGGTGAGCAGAATATTGAACCAGCCGGCAAGACCGAGTCCAGTGACAGTGGAAAGGATAATGACCAGTAGGGTGCATAGGGTGGCCAGGACTGAACGGAGTGAAATAACAAGGAGACCGAGGAGGAGGGCAAACATAAGGGGGATAAGCGATTGCATGTCCCTTACCGGTGCCTCGCCAAAGGCACTGTCAATCATCACTCCGCCGGTGAGATAGATATCAAGAAAGGGATATTTCTCTTGCATGGTATGATGCAGTTTTACCGCAGCGGCACTGACCACTTCAGTCTGGTAACTGCTGTCTTCCGGTTTAATGATATTGATATTGATACCGGTAACACTCCCATCTGCAGCAATCAGACTGTTGAGGAGCATGGGTTCCGCAAGGGCAATGTCTTTTATAGCAGCTATCTGATCATTGTTGAGTGTGTCTCCATGGTGGATAAGGTCTTCAACAATCAGATCATCCCCGACTGCCCGGGTATGTTGATAGTTGGCCAGGGAATCCACGCGGCTGGAAAAGGGGATTTTCCATGATTCCTCAGTGAAAAACTCGAGTGCAGCAAGGGTTTGCTGTTCAAATACATCCCCTGATTTTGGGGCAATGACATAGAGAACATTTTCCACCTTGGTGTAGGTTTCTTCCAGGGACTCAAGGGCCTGCAGTTGCGGGTTTTCCTTGGAGAAAAACATTCTGGAGTTATTGGAAAAGCTGAGAAAACGCATACCGCTTGCAGCAAGCAGGGCTGCGAGGAACAACCCAATAATGAAAAGCCAACGGTATCTGACTACAACAGTTCCTACCCAGGTTTCTAATTTCTTCATGGGGTTTCCTGGGTTGTGCAGGTGAGACCGGTCAGCAGGAGCTGAACCACGCCCCTGTATGATGATTGGAGCTCTGCTAGGCTATACATTTCCATAAAGATTGGGGTGTGAAACATCACAGTTGCATCACTGCAGGCCTTGCTTGTTTGTTCAAGGTCATAAATGGTGAATTCACCTTTGCTTTTTCCTTCCAGGAGGATGTCTTGGATGAGTCTCCTTTTGATCTCGCAATGGGCGTCAACAAGGTCAAAACGCTCAAGGCAGATAAAGTCCACCATCTCTTTCATCTTTGTCTGTTCTGTGACGTATTGGTGGGTGAGGAGGAGGGCTTGCTCAAAGAAAAAGAGAAGCTTTTCGGAACATGTTGCAAAGTTGTGTGCACTGACTTTACTGAGTTCAGATTCCTGGTCCTTGAACAACTGCAGGGCAAGATCGGCAAGGATCTCATTCTTCCCACTAAAGTGACGATAAATATTGGCTGCAGACATCTCACAGTCCTTTGCAATCTCAGCCATGGTGGTTTTGTTGAAACCATAATGACCAAAGCGGGTGAGGGCTGCATCCAGGATCCTGAGGCGTGTTGTTTTTGTCTTCATCTCACCATGCTAAAGGCTGAACAGTGAATAAACAATAAAATATTCACTCTGCGGGAAAAAAATCAGTTTCCATTCAGGGTGGTGAGTGGAAACTGATGAAAGAAAGAAGAGGATTTGCTGCGAATGGAGAATGGAGAGCGTCGTCACTCTCCATTCTCCACTCTCAACGATTCACTCTTCTTTTACGCGGCCTGTCCCCTGTTGAAAATCGATTTCAGCCAGATGCCGCTGAGGAGGTAGGAATAGAGCCAGGTACCAAAGATGATAAGAATAAAGGCCTTGATGATATCCATGGAGGTTCCGGTAAGGGAAAATCCTGGAACATAGCCAAAGAGAAAGGGCCCTAGGTAGAGAAATTTGGCAAATTTAAAGGCAGAAAAGGCTGTTTTCCACATATTGGCCTTTGCAATGGTAGCGCCTGCAAAGGCGGCAATACAGACAGGAGGCGTGATATTGGAATCCTGGGAGAGCCAGTAGACGATCATGTGGGCCGCAAGTTCATTGACGCCAAGGTGAGTTAATGCAGGAACCGCAACCACCGCAGTGATCAGGTAGGCGGCAGTAACCGGAACACCCATACCAAGTACCAGGGAAGCAAGGGCGATGAGCAGTATGGTCAGGACAAGTGAACCGCCTGCCAATTCAATGACGATATCGGCAAAGGTGAGGACCAGGCCGCTGAAGGTCAATACGCCAATAATGATGCCGATAACCCCAACCGTAGCCCCGATCTTGAGACTGGATTCAGCACCTTTTCGGGAGGCTTCGAGGAACTCCTTGGGACCGATGCGGGTCTCTTTACGAAACCAGGAAACCGCAATACAGGAGACCAGGCCTAGGATGGCGGAATAGCCAGGAGAGTAGCCCTTCAGCATGAAGATGGTGATTACGATGAGAGGAATAGTATAATACCACTCTGCTTTAAAGATCTCCCAGGCATTGTGTTCAGATTTTTCTCCAACAATATTGTTCTTTTTTGCCTCGTAGTGGACCATGACAAAGACAGAGAAGAAATACATGACAGCAGGGAACAGGGCCACCAGCATGATACGGGAATAGGGCTGACCGGTGAGCTCGGCCATGATAAAGCCTCCGGCACCCATGATTGGCGGCATGAACATACCACCGATGGAGGCTGCCGGCTCGATACCACCTGCAATATGGGGTCTGAATCCGGCCTTTTTCATCATGGGGATGGTAAAGGCGCCGGTGGAAACGGTATTGGCAATTGCACTGCCGGAGATGGAGCCAAAAAGCCCGGAGGCAATGACTGAAACCTTGGCCGGGCCACCGACCTTGTGTCCTACTGCAGCAAGAGGAAAGTCGATGAAAAATTTCTGGGCCCCGCATTTCTCCAGGAAGGCACCAAAGAGGACAAAGAGGAGAATGTAGGTGGCCAGGACATTGGCCATGATACCGAATATTCCATCACTCTTATAAAAGATGGAGGTACAGAGGGCAGGGAATGTATCCCCGGCATGCGAGATCAGATCCGGCATGTAATCCCCGTAGACCCCATAAGCAAGCATGATAACACCGATGATAACAAAGACGTTCCCTACCACCCGCCTGGCAAGTTCAATACTAATGAGGACACCCACAACAGCTATCCCCATATCAAGAGGAGTCTCCGCGCCTGTCCGGTAGTTAATGGCCTCAAAGTTATATATCCAGTAGCCGATGGTTACAATGGAGAGGATGATAAGGATGTAGTCGATAACCCGTCCTATAGGGGATTTGCAACGGTAGAGGAGGAAGACCAGGACATAGGTGACAATGACATAGATCCCACGATGGTACTGGGTTGCGGCCGGAGAAATGACCGCGGCATAGGAGTAAAAAAGCAGTAGACCGACTGCACAGACATCAAAGAGTATCTGTTCAAATCTCTTTAGTTCATCATACACGTGGAAGACCTCACAGGGAGTAATTAGCGGCTTGAAAATGAAGCACAGAATATCGAACAAGGAATGTCGAACAGTAGAAGGTAAAAAAACACTTCGCCATTCCTTGTTCGGTATTCGATATTCTCTTTCTAAAAAACTAGTAAAAAAGCGGCAGGGCAATTATTGCCCTGCCGCTTGATGAACATCATGAAAAAAAGAAATTACAGGAGGCCTTTCTCTTTCCAGAATTTGATGGCACCGGGATGCATCGGAGTAACGATACCGTTGACACCGGTCTTGATAGCCATCTCTTTAAAGGTTTTTTTCTGACCAACCATGTGGGCCAGGCCCTCGTCAGTATAGATGGCAGAGAGGAGTTTGTAAACGACATCGTCAGAGACATCTTTGTTGGCTACCCACAGAGCAGAGTCCTGGAAGGAAGGAGTGTCAACATCAACACCCTTATAGGTTCCGGCAGGCACGCTGAGTTTGGAGAAGTAGGGGTATTTTTCATAGAAGTCTGAAGCAACGGCATCAGCCTCAAGGTCGATCAGGCTAATATCGTTGGTCTGGGCAGCCATGATAACGGCTCCAGAGGGGAAGGCAGTAAAGAGCCAGAAGGCATCAAGCTGATTGTTGCCAAATGCAGCGGCTGCATCGTTGTAGCCCATGGCGTTACGCTCTACTTTGTCCCAGACGCCCATGTGGCTGAAAAAGAGCTCGCAGTTGGCAAATGCACCGGAACCGGCATTCCCTACACCGACTTTTTTGCCTTCCAGATCTTTAACAGATTTGATGCCGGAATCTTTGCGGACAACAAGTTGAGCAGGGGCGCCGTAGAGATAGGAAACGGCCATGACATTGTCATATTTTTTGGTATCGTTTTTCATCATGCCGTTGGCACCCAGATAGACATGTCCTGAGTACACAACACCAAAGTCCATCTTACCTGAGTTGACCTTGCGCAGGTTTTCAACAGAACCGGCAGAAGACTGGGCCTTGACCTGAAAATCGGCCATGTTTTTAACAGGCTTGTAGACCTGAACGGCATTGGCCACCACCTGAAAGGTACCGCCGGCAGGACCACCACCAAAGACAATACGTTTTTTTGCGTGCGAGTCGCCTGCTGCTGTAAATGTCATGACAGTAGCCAGGCAGATTGCTGACATTACTCCAAATACCTTGTTCATCTTCTTTCCTCCTTTGAGAGGGTTGTTGGGGCAGGATAGCTGCCCGTGAATAAAAGAAACAGAGAAGGTTTGAAGCACCTGCCCTGCAATTAGTACCAGTTAGAAAGGCATGGCTCCTTCATAAGCGGTCTCGTAAATAGCAATAACATCCTCAAGTGTGGGCTGCCTGGGGTTGTTTTCCACAGGCCGGGTCACGGTGAGGGCAATTTGGGCCATTTCCGGGATCTTGTCAAAGGGAATATCAAGATCTTTGAGGGTGGCAGGAATGCCGACATCATTGTTCAGCTCAAAAAGGGCCTCGACACAGAGGCTTGCTGCCTCGCGCAGGGTAAGGTCATCGGTGTTTTGCCCAAGGACCTCGGCGAGAAGTGCAAATTTCTCCAGATCGCCTATCAGGTTGTACTCCACCACATAGGGCAGGAGAACCGCATTGGCAAGTCCATGGGGGATACCGAACATGCCTCCCATGGGGTAGGCCATGGCATGTACCAGCCCTACTCCGGCAGTGGCCAGAGCCTTGCCGCCAAGGAGTGAGCCCATGAGGGTCGCTGTACGGGCTTCGAGGTTAGAGCCGTTGGCGTAGGCTGCAGGAAGGTTCCTGGCCAGGAGATCAATGGCCTCCAGCGAGTACATCTCGGAAATGGTGTGGGCCTGGGTGGATGTATACGCTTCAAGTGCATGGGTAAGGGCATCGATACCGGTGAAGGCAGTGACATGGGGCGGCAGGCTGAGGGTGAGCTCCGGGTCAAGGATGGCTGCATCAGGATAGAGCGGATCCCCGTTCATTCCACCCTTGGAGCCTGTTTTTTCATTGATAAAGACTGCGGTGAAGGTGACTTCGGCACCGGTTCCAGCAGAGGTGGGAACCATGATTTTTGGTACACCCGGCTTTTTGATCAGTCCCAGTCCCAGATAGTCTTCGGCCTTGCCGCCGTTGGTGATGAGGATTGCAACAGCTTTGGCAACATCCATTGCCGAACCGCCACCGACGCCAACCACACAGTCGTAGCCTGCTTTTTTGGCAAGTTTGCAGCCCTTGTCAGCCAGTTTCAGGCCTGGTTCAGGATCGATTTTATCATATACGGTAAAAGGGATTTTAGCTTTTTTCAGAGATGCGGTTATGGGAGTAATCAGACCAGCCTTGACCAGGCCCGGATCCACGACCAGAAATACCTTGCTGCCGTTAAAATCCTTCACTGTCTTGCCAAGATTTGCAATTGCACCGGCCCCAAATTGGATTTGGGTGGGTTGCGTCACTGTAAATGTTTGTGTAATGGTCATAAATTTATTTACCTGTATGGATGGTAATGATTGCTGAAAATCCTTGAATAGCATGATCTTAATAGACGTTAGATTATAGCAAGTCAAACAGAAAATAAGAAACAAAAAATAAAAATATTCATTCAGTAAAAGTGAAGAGTTTTGAAGATTTTCTTGATAATGTATAAGTCTCTCTTTAGATTGTAGACCTTTTCAAGGAATAATTTATCCATGCAAGCAGGGAACTCGCAGTGAATACAAAGAAAAAGATTATCCTGGCAAATCCGAGAGGCTTCTGTGCCGGAGTGGAACGGGCAATTTCTACGGTGAAACTGGCCGTACAGCAGTATGGGGCTCCTGTTTATGTCCTCCATGAAATTGTTCACAATAAACACGTGGTCAAAGAGCTTGAAGACCTGGGAGTGCTTTTTGTTGATGATCTTGAGGAGGTCCCGAGAGGGGCCATCTGTATCTTCAGTGCCCATGGTGTGTCAGTTGCCACAGAGGAGCGTGCCAGGGCGCTGGGGCTGCGAACCATTGACGGAACCTGTCCCCTTGTTGGCTCAGTTCACCGGATGGTGGAAAAGTATCATGCTGATGGGTATGATATCCTGATTATCGGCCATCACCGGCATCCGGAAGTGGAGGGTACTGCAGGGCGTGTTGAGAGCGGAGTCCATATCGTGGCCACGGAAGAGGAGGCCCGTAATGTACAGGTCAAAGATCCCTCACGGGTGGCCTATGTGAC
This sequence comes from uncultured Desulfocapsa sp., assembly GCA_964409855.1. Taxonomy (GTDB): domain Bacteria; phylum Desulfobacterota; class Desulfobulbia; order Desulfobulbales; family Desulfocapsaceae; genus Desulfocapsa. Next base: position 53,922 of record CAYPEU010000005.1, on the reverse strand, counting down.
GCAGACTACCCTGAGTCAGGACGATATAGCAGGAATAAGAGATATTTTACTGGGTCGTTTTCCGGAGATCAGGGGGCCAAAGTCGAATATCTGCTATGCTACCCTCAACCGGCAACAGGCGACGCAGGAGATGGGAAAGGATTGTGATATCCTTCTTGTTGTTGGCTCTAAGAACAGTTCCAACTCGAACAGGTTGCGCGAAGTGGGAGAGCGGGCCGGAATGCGGGGCTATCTTATTGATGATGAGACTGATATCGATATGCAGTGGCTGGAGTCTGTCACCTCTATCTGTATCACTGCCGGGGCATCGGCCCCGGAACGACTGGTGCAGGAAGTGATCAGGTTTCTCCAGGCACAGGGATTCGATGATTTTCAGGAGATGAGTGGTAAAGAGGAACGAATCAGTTTCCTGCCGGCAGAACTGGAAGAGGACGTGAAATAGTTGAGAAGATCTGTCTACTTTTAGAGAGTGAAGGCTGAAGGGAGACGATACAGAGAAATGTTGTTCTCTTTCCCTTCAGCCTTTTGCCTGACCACTTTTCTCAGGCCAGTGCTTCCTTGATTCTGGCCATGGCCTTTTCTACATTCTCGTAAGAGTTGAAGGCAGAGAGTCTGATGTATCCCTCGCCGCATTTGCCGAATCCGGCGCCAGGGGTACAGACTACGCCTGCCTTGTTGAGGAGCATGTCAAAGAATTCCCAGGAATCCCGCTTGGCCTCGATCCAGATATAGGGAGAGTTGTCCCCACCCACAAAATCATAGCCCAGTTCCTTGATCTCGCTGGCAATGAGATCTGCATTTTTCAGGTAACCGGCTACCAACCCTTTGGTCTCGGCCTTACCCGCATCGCTGTAAACGGCCTCTGCAGCACGTTGGACGGGGTAGGAGACGCCGTTGAATTTGGTGCAGTGGCGGCGGTTCCACAGGGGGTGAAGCAACTGCTTTCCGCCCTTGGAATCAAATGCAGTGCATTCCTGGGGAACCACGGTGTAGGCGCAGCGGGTACCGGTGAAACCGGCGTTCTTGGAAAAGGAGCGGAATTCGATGGCCACCTCTCGCGCCCCTTCCACCTCATAGATGGATTTGGGCAGGGATTCATCGCGGATAAAGGCCTCATACGCTGCGTCGAAAAGGATCAATGCCTTATTTTCCTTTGCATAATCGACCCAGGTCTTCAGTTCTTCTTTGGTGATGGTAGAACCGGTGGGGTTATTGGGAAAACAGAGGTAAATGAGATCTGGTTTTTCAGCAGGCAGGCTGGGGACATAGTTGTTCTCCTTTGTCGAATCGAGATAGATGAGTCCCTGGTATCTGCCGTCTGCAAAGGTACCGGTTCGTCCAGCCATGACATTGGTGTCAAGATAGACCGGGTAGACCGGATCGGGGATGGCAACCTTGATGTCCTGGGTAAAGAGTTCCTGGATGTTGCCGGTATCACACTTGGCCCCATCGCTGACAAAGATTTCGTCGGCACTGATATCAGCACCACGGGCCTGGAAGTCATTTTTGGCAATGGCCTCGCGCAGGAAGTCATAGCCCTGTTCCGGACCGTAGCCGCGGAAACCTGAGTCTGTGGCCATCTCATCGATTGCCTTGTGAAAGGCGTCAGTACTGGCCTGGGGCAGGGCACGGGTGACATCGCCTATACCCAGGCGGATGATCTCCTTGCCCGGGTTGGCCTCCTGAAACGCGTTAACACGTTTGGCAATATTGGAAAAGAGATAGGAGGCCTGGAGTTTCAGGTAATGTTCATTGATGGTGATCATGGGATTATTCCTTCTTATTTGCTATATTGAAAGGGTTTGGAATTTTTTTGTAGAGAATAGTTGATGGATTCGTTGGAAGTCAAAATTAGCGATGGCTAAGTAAAAAGCTTCATATGCGAGGCGCGTAAAATTTCTATCATTACGGCGTACTAAGGTACGTCGTAATGATAGAAATTTTGCGACAACGAAGCAAATGGAGAGTTTTTACGACGCCATCATAGTTACGAAAATATAATGAAATGAGCAAGGCTGTCAATGGCAAAGCTGGACAGCCCTATTAACAAGAGGAAAAAAGAATGACTGCAACAGCCCATCCCACAATATATCGTAACGAGTATCAAGTCCCCCCTTATCTGGTCGACGAAGTCAGTCTGACCTTTATTCTTGGTGACAAAGAGTGTGTGATTCATACCCGGACTTCTCTGAGAAAGAATGAAGCGTATAAGGGAGCAGCACCGCTCTTTCTCAATGGGCAGGAATTGGAACTCCTGTCTCTGGCCATAGATAACAGGGAACTCGAGTCGCAAGCCTATGTGAAGGATGAGGACGGACTGACCATCCATGACGTTCCCGACAGTTTTGTCTTGGAGGCGACCACCAGGATCTATCCTGATGCCAATACCAGACTGGAAGGGCTCTACCGTTCCAGCGGCAACTTCTGTACGCAGTGCGAGGCTGAAGGGTTTCACAAGATCACCTATTATCTGGATCGGCCTGATGTCATGGCCCGCTTTACCACCCGTATTGAGGCAGACAAAGAGAGTTGCCCCGTCCTCCTTTCCAATGGCAACCTCCTGGAAGAGGGGGAACTTCCGGAAGGACGTCACTATGCGGTGTGGCAGGATCCCTTCCCCAAACCCTGTTATCTCTTTGCCTTGGTGGCAGGCGATCTGGTCTTCCTGCAGGATAATTTTGTCACCAGGTCCGGGCGCAACATTGACCTGCGCATTTATGTGCAGGCAAGAAACAGGGAAAAATGCGATCATGCCATGCGTTCCCTGAAAAAGGCGATGCAATGGGACGAGGAGGTTTTTGGCCTGGAGTATGACCTGGACAACTTTATGATCGTGGCCGTGGATGATTTCAACATGGGGGCCATGGAAAACAAGGGACTCAATATCTTCAATTCCAAGTATGTCCTGGCCAGTCAGAAAACCGCTACGGATCAGGATTATCTTGGAATCGAGGGAGTAATAGGCCACGAATATTTTCATAACTGGACCGGTAACCGGGTCACCTGCCGCGACTGGTTTCAGCTGAGCCTCAAGGAAGGGCTCACCGTCTTTCGCGATCAGGAGTTCTCCTCTGATATGAATTCCAGACCAGTCAAGCGCATTGATGAAGTCCGCATTCTGCGCAACTTTCAGTTTCGTGAGGATGCAGGCCCCATGGCCCACCCGGTGCGTCCCGATTCCTATGTGGAAATAAACAATTTTTATACGGTGACCGTCTATAACAAGGGGGCAGAGGTCATCCGCATGATGCATACCCTGCTCGGAGCCCAGAACTTCCGCAAGGGCATCGACCTCTATTTTGCCAGGCATGACGGCCAGGCTGTGACCTGCGATGACTTTGCTGCTGCCATGGCTGATGCCTCCGGCATGAATCTTGACCAGTTCAAACTCTGGTACAGCCAGTCGGGAACACCGCTGCTCCAAGTGGAAGAAATGTGGGACCAGGAGGCAGAAGAGTATAGCCTGAAGATTCGCCAGAGCTGCCCTGCAACTCCAGGCCAGGAGAGCAAGGAAGCCTTTCACATCCCGGTGGCTTTTGGCCTCCTTGACGGCAAAGGAAAAGATATTTCCCTGGGGGAAGATCTCCTCCACCTCCGCCAGGAGGAAGAGACCTTCCATTTTTCAGGAATTTCTGAGAGGCCGGTGCTTTCCCTGCTTCGCGGTTTTTCTGCCCCGGTCAAGGTGGAGCCCTGGCAGGGACGTGAACAACTCTCCTTTCTCATGGCCCATGACAGCGACCCTTTTAATCGCTGGGATGCCGCTTTTCGTTTGAGTGAGTCAGTCATTCTGGAATGTGCTGAGAAACTGCAGAGTGGCGTATCCCTTACCCTTGATCCGCTCTTTGTCCATGCGGTGGAAAAGGTCCTGGTGGACAAGGAGAGCGATAAATCTCTGTTGGCCATGGCCCTGAATCTGCCGGAAGAGAGCTATCTCGCTCAGCAGATGGATGTGGTCGATCCGGACAACCTGCACCAGGCGAGAACGTATGTGCGTCAGGAACTGGCTTCGACTCTCAAGGAGGAGTTGAGAGCGGTTTGGGAGGCAAACCGGGAACAGGGGAACTATAGCCTTTCGCCAGAGGCCATGGGCAGAAGAAGCCTGAAAAATAGCTGTCTTTCCTATCTCTTGAGCTCCAAGCATCCTGAAGCGAGGGATGTGGATATGGCCCTTGCCCAGTACCAGGAGGGAGGAAATATGACCGATGTCATTGCAGTGCTGGCAGCGCTCAGCCACTGCGATATTCCGGAGCGGCAGGAACTTCTTGAGAGTTTTTATGAGAAGTGGAAGGCAGACGGACTGGTCATGGACAAGTGGCTTATCCTCCAGGCCACCTCCAGCCTGCCCGCGACCCTGAAGTCGGTTCTGGCTTTGATGGAACATCCGGCATTTTCCATTTCCAATCCCAACAAGGTCCGTTCACTGATTGGTGCCTTTGGCAGCAATCATGTCCATTTTCATGCCAAAGATGGTGAAGGGTATCGCTTTCTGGCCGACCAGATCCTGTTCCTCGATTCCCGTAATCCTCAGATTGCCTCCCGCCTGACTACTCCCTTTGCTGCATGGAGACGCTATGATGAGCAGCGCCAGGAATTGATGAAGGAACAGCTGCAGCGCATTGGTGCCAAAGATGGTCTGTCCGGGGATGTCTTTGAGATGGTGCGGAGGAGCTTGAGCAGACCTTGAGAGAAGAGTTTACGGAGTGGTTTTTTTCTCAGTTGGTGTTGCCGTTTTGTGGGTTTGTTACCAAGCTGGGTGCGGTCTGAGTTTTCAGTTGTAAGTGTTCAGTGGAATAAGCAGATGCTCTATTGCTGAAAACTGAAGACTGAAAACTGAAAACTGAAAACTGAAAACTTTTTTTTAATCAGTCTCTTTTATGACAAAACAGGCAGCGGTACTTCGGCGGATGATCTTCGGGCAGGGGATAGACCCCTTCCGGGGTGTGACATTCGGTGCAGAACTTTTCCGCTTCTTTTTTCTTCATCTCAGTGAAGCGGTTGTGATCCTCATCCAGGGGAAGCTTGGACGTAGTTTCTTCCGGGGCCTTGAGGAGAAAGGTGAGGATTCCTATGGATGTAATCAGGAATGCAGCATTCAAAAGGATGATTCTTATTTTTTTGGGGTCAAAGGAAGCCATGAATAGAATATACCTTTTTTAGATTGTGAGGTGGAACAGGGTTTATACTGCCATTTCCAGTTTATTAAACTTGATCATACCTGATCGCAGCCCCAGTGTCACCAGTTCTGCGAGCAGGAAGTTAAGAAATCCATTTTTACCACTCAGTGTCACCATGCGGCTGTGTTTATCATGTTTGCTGATCAGCTCATCCATGGTCTCGCTGCTGTGATCTGGATTGGTGATGGTGAGTCCAGTCTGCTCGCCGGAGATAATGGCCGGATAGATGCCCTCGCCGGTGAGTCCGGAGGCCAGGCCTGCAGCATCGCCAATGAGAAAGGTGTTTCCGAAATGCCATCCCTGGAAGTCATAGTTGATGTATTCGGCCCGTGCCCGGTGATTGGTCAAATCAAATCCCTGCTTCCTGGCCCACGTAAGGAGGTTTCTTTTCAGCGCAGTGGGGTTCATGGTCTGTTTGTCAGCATATGCGCCGATGGAGACCGTATCAGAGTGAGGGAAGATCCACGCATAACCGTTGCCAAAGAGTCTGTTGTCCAGGTGCCACTCCATCTGCTGCAGGTCACCTGGGACCTGGTAGTTAATGCCTATCCCCAAGCGGTTGCTGGCAAGTCCGAGGTGACGTCGCACAAGAGAGCTTGAGCCGTCTGCTCCCACCAGATAGTCAAAGGTGATCTCCTCCCTTTTCCCATTGCTCCTGTCCTGGACAATGGCAGTTCCCTCTTTTATTTCGCGCACCATAACGCCGGTCCGCAATGTTGCCCCTGCCTCCATTGCCTGACGGGCCATCTGTTGGCCCAGTTGTTTTCGGTTCACCGTGGCGATAATGGGCATCTGTTCCTCAATGCGTACACTCTGCCAGGGAGTGCGGATATGCTGGATGGGGAAAGATTTTTCAGCAAGCTCCTCAGGGAGTCTGCTGATCAGGCCGCTCCAGGTGATTCCACCGGCGCAGACCTTGGGACCGATGATCTCCTTGCGCTCCAGAACCAGAGTCTGGATGCCCTGCTGAGCAAGGGTACGAGCACAGGCAAGGCCTCCCGGGCCGCCACCGACTATGAGCGTGTGAATATGCATAGGGTTGTTTGGGGGATCAGTGATCCCATGCAAAGGGTAATGGGTTTGTGGGGAGTTGCATACAGTGGGTTCTTGGGAGGGGGAGGACTCTCCTTAACAATGGGTCATTGTCCGGTTGTCGTGAGGAGAGCAGGTGCTCCTGGTTTTGAATATATGTGAGGTTTAAAGGCAACAACAGTTTTACTTTTTCTCTTTCTATGCTTACAGTTACAGGTGTATAAAGAAAAGTGGGAATATTTTTACTGCCTTTGATTCAGTGGAGTAACCATAGGAACAAGACGTTTAAAATCCACTCTGCCCGGGTTTACGCTGCAAAGAGCAGAGTGGATACTTTTAAAAGGAATATGACTTGAACACAGGTTCAACATTTGATCCCGGAGCAGCAGTGGGCAGGCAACCGCAACTGATTGCCGATGATTTGGTCCAGTCTCTGGTGGATATCGGTTCCTTCTTTATGCCGTCAGGCCTGGTTGTTACCCCCATGGATTATGTCAATGATTGGCGTAAGGCCGTTGCCATGCAGAGTAACATCATTCTTGCCGAGATTGCTTCGCAGCAGATCCTGGAGTGCGAAGATCGGTTCTCCATTACATTCACCGGGCTGATTGTCCAAGGATTTAAAAAGCCGCGTGAATTCAAATTTTTTATCTCTCACAGTTACCCAGGGGCCAAAGTTTTTCCTGGTCGCGATACCCTGCAAACATTTGGGCTGAGTGAATTCCTTCGTCTGGAATATCCTGAAATCCCCCTGGTTATCACAGACACCTTATTCAGTCTGCACTTTACTGATTACACCACAAACGATGAACCACGCTCTTTCCTCAATGGTGGCGGTTGTCTCCTCTTTGGTGAAGAACACAACTGATGCTTATTCATCTGAAATTTTAAGTCGTTAGGATTTTCTCAACACCAGGCTTTTCCACTCTTCCCTGCACCATTTAGCCTCCAGCCTGCCCTTTCTCCCTATCCCAGAAAGGATGCCTTGACAAATTCCCGGTTCATCCTGGCAATATTCCTGATGGATATCCCCTTGGGGCAGACTGCCTCGCATTCCCGTTCATTGGTGCAGTTGCCAAACCCTTCTTTATCCATGGCCGTCACCATAGCCAGGGCCCTTTCCCTGCGTTCCGGCTGGCCTTGGGGGAGCAGGCTGAGCTGCGAGATTTTTGCTCCGGTGAAGAGCATGGCCGCACCATTTGGGCAGCTGGCAACACAGGCTCCGCACCCGATACATGCGGCAGCGTCCATGGCCTGCTCTGCGGTGGCTGAGGGGATGGGGAGAGCATTTCCGTCAGGGGTTCCTCCGGTATTGACCGACACATAGCCGCCTGCCTGGATGATTCGGTCCAGAGCACTGCGGTCAACGATCAGGTCTTTGTGAATGGGAAAGGCTCTTGAACGGAAAGGTTCGATGACCAGGGTATCGCCGTTGCTGAAGTGACGCATATGGAGCTGGCAAAGGGTGGTTTGAGGTTCGGGGCCATGGGCAATGCCGTTGACCACTGCTCCGCACATGCCGCAGATCCCTTCTCGGCAGTCATGGTCAAATGCCACAGGATCCCGTCCTTCCCTGGTCAGATTTTCGTTGAGGACATCGAGCATCTCCAGAAAAGACATATCGGTGGAGATCTCTTTCAGGCTGTAGCTCTCCAGTGCACCAGGAGAAGCGGTGTCTTTCTGGCGCCATATTTCAAGGCTGAGGTCAATGGTTTTTGTCGTCATATCGTTCAATTAGGTGTGGGTCACTGTGGGTCGATTGTTTTACTTATAGCTGCGCTGGCTTGGGGTCACGTTTTCAAAGCTGAGCTTTTCCTTGTGGAGTTGCGGTTGCTTGCCTTCTCCCTGGTGTTCCCAGACCGACACATAGCTATAGTTGGCATCATCGCGTTTGGCCTCATGTTCTTCGGTCTGGCTCTCTTCACGCAAATGGCAGCCGCAGGACTCTTCCCGGTCCAGGGCATCGTGGATCATGATTTCGGCAAATTCCAGGAAATCTGCAACCCGTCCCGCCCGCTCAAGGGATTGGTTCAGTTCTCTTCCCGAGCCGGGAATATAGACATCCTTCCAGAACTTCTCCTGTATGGCGGGAAGTGCAGCCAAGGCCTTTTCCAGACCCTCTTTGTTGCGCGCCATGCCGCAGTGATCCCAGAGCAGCAGCCCCAGTTCCTTGTGCACCTCGTCCACGGTGAGCTTGCCCTTGGGGCCACCTTCACTGGCACGCAGGAGTTTCAGGATGCGGTCATGCACCTTTTTCTGTGAGTCAAGAAACTGAGAGTGATCCGTGGTCACGGAACCGAGTTCTGTGGAGCCTAAATAATTGGCAATGGAGGTACCAATGATAAAATAGCCGTCGGCCAGACCCTGCATCAGGGCGCTGGCTCCGAGACGGTTTGCCCCATGATCTGAGAAGTTGCATTCGCCAATGGCAAAGAGGCCGGGGACAGTGGTCATTAAATCATAATCTACCCACAGCCCGCCCATGGTGTAATGGACGGCCGGGTAGATCATCATCGGTTCATGCAGGGGATTGGAGTCGGTAATCTTTTCATACATCTGAAAAAGATTGCCATATTTTTTGAGGATGGTTGCTTCTCCATCTCGGCTGATGGCCTCGGCAAAGTCGAGATACACGGCAAGGTTGGTGGACCCTACACCCTTTCCTGCATCGCACTGTTCCTTGGCATTGCGCGAGGCAACATCTCGGGGCACCAGGTTGCCGAAACTGGGGTACTTGTTTTCCAGGTAGTAGTCGCGCTCCTCTTCCGGGATGGAACCAGGGCTGCGCTTGTCACCGGGATCTTTTGGTACCCAGACACGTCCGTCATTACGCAGAGACTCGCTCATTAAGGTCAGTTTGGACTGGTAGCTGCCGTGCACCGGGATACAGGTGGGGTGAATCTGGACAAAACAGGGATTGGCAAAGCCTGCTCCCATCTTGTGGGCCCGCCAGGCAGCCGTGACATTGGAGGCCATGGCATTGGTGGAGAGGAAGTAGGCATTGCCGTAGCCACCGGTGGCCAGGATTACAACATCGGCGGCAAAGGTTTCCAACTTTCCGCTGATGATGTCGCGGCTAATTATGCCCCTGGCGCGACCTTCAACAAGGACCAGTTCCATCATCTCCTTGCGCGGGAGCATGGTGACATTGCCACTCTTAATCTGGCGGGAGAGGGCGGAGTAGGCACCGAGGAGGAGCTGCTGCCCGGTTTGGCCCCTGGCATAAAAGGTTCGGGAAACCTGGGCTCCGCCAAAGGAACGATTGGCAAGGGTGCCGCCGTATTCCCGGGCAAAGGGGACGCCCTGGGCCACGCACTGGTCAATGATGTTGTTGCTGACCTGGGCCAGGCGATGGACATTGGCCTCACGGGAGCGAAAGTCTCCTCCCTTGATAGTATCGTAAAAGAGACGGTGAATGGAGTCGCCGTCGTTTTGATAATTCTTGGCCGCGTTGATTCCGCCCTGTGCTGCAATGGAGTGGGCGCGCCTGGGGCTGTCATGGATGCTGATGGTGGTGACCTGGTAGCCTTGTTCAGCAAGCGTTGCCGAGGCTGAGGCCCCGGCAAGACCGGTGCCCACTACGATAATCTTGAATTTTCGGCGATTTGCCGGGTTTACCAGTTTGGAGGCAAATTGGTGATTGTCCCATTTTTCCGCAAGAGGGCCGGAGGGGACACGGGAGTTGAGTTCCATGATTACACCTTGTCGATATGATTGGCAATTGCAACAAGCTTGCCGTCTGGGTCGTTAATTGTCAACTACCAGCTCCAAAGAGAAAAAGAAGAGGAATGGAGCCAAAGAGGAGAAAAAAGAAGGCTGGGACAAGATAGGTCAAGAGGCCGATCAGCTGAGTATAGCGCGGATGGCTGGCCCCTAAGGTCTGGAGCATGGACCAGAAGCCGTGAGTGAGGTGCAGTGCCAGGATCAGAAAGGCAACGATATAGAATGAGGAATAGAAAAACGAGCTGAACATGACAGTGACGGTCTCGCCTATCTTTCCGTGATCGCCAAAGGAAACACCTGAGGTGTGGATCAGGACAAAGAGCAGGATGAAGAGCCCGCTATAAATCATGGAACTCGAGGCCAAGTCGTTTTTTATGGCCCTTGCCTTGACCTTATACCCCTGCTGCCTGGCCTTGCCATTCTGGAGAAAGAGCAGGCAGCCGGTTACGATATGGACAGCAAAGATCAGAAACAGGGTCTTGCTGAAGACCGAGACGATCAGCGGATGGCTGTGCAGTTGGTCGGAATAGGCCTGGAACAGACTCACACTGGAAAAGAGTGTCGCATTGCCTGCTGCATGACTGCAGAGAAAGAGAAGTAGGCAGAGCCCGGTGATGGCCATGATCCATTTTTTGCCGATGGATGATTTGAGAAAGCTCATAACCCACATAAGTCACTATCCAAATATGAAAGGAAAACGATTAAGCGTGAATACCAGAGCCAATAGTAAAAGAATTTTTTGAAAATGAATAGCTCTGATTTGCTGTTGTACGATATTTTTCAAAATGCTATGGTGGCGCAGGAAAAAACTATGGCAAAGTCTTCCCGTTTATTCAGAATATTGGTCTTTATTCGCTACTGTATTTGTTCTTAAGATACCTTCTAAACAAGGTGGAATGATATGAAATGGAAAGGGGTTATTTTTGATCTGGACGGTACCCTTCTTGATACCCTCACAGATTTGGCGGTTGCCGCCAATGCCACTCTTGATCACTTTGATTTTCCCAGCCACCCTGTGGATGCCTATCGCTATTTTGTGGGAGAAGGCTTGAAGACCCTGATGCAGCGGATTGTGCCGCAATCATCTCCCAGCGAAGAAGAGTTGGCCCTGTACATGAAAAAATTTGGCGAGATATACAGTCGCAACTGGAATGAGCAGTCAGCTCCCTACAAGGGAATACCTGAAATGGTCTCGGCTCTTTCCGCTGCCGGTTTGCAGCTTGCAGTTCTCTCCAATAAACCCCATGATTTTACCCTGGTTTGTGTGGAGGCATTTTTCCAGGATAATCCCTTTGCCTTTGTCCTTGGTGAGAGGGAAGGGGTGGCCAAGAAACCTGATCCGGCAGGAGCCCTGGAGATTGCCGAGAAGATGGGGTTTGCCCCTGAAGAGATCCTCTACGTCGGGGATACGGCAACCGATATGCAGACCGGGAACAGTGCAGGAATGAAAACCATCGGAGCGTTGTGGGGTTTTCGTGATCGGCAAGAGCTTGAAGAGAACAGGGCCTGGAAGATTGCAGCAATTCCGGCGGAGGTAGTGTCTTATGCCACTGAGTCCTGCTGATTTCATTCCTGCCCTGCATTACGCAGCCCCACCTTTTTTGGGTGCCTTTATCGGGTACCTCACCAATAAGGTGGCGATCAAGATGCTGTTTCGCCCATTAACGGCTAAACATCTTTTTGGGCTTCGAATTCCCATGACTCCTGGAGTGATCCCCTCCAAGCGCAAGGAACTGGCAAGAAACATCGGTGAAATGGTTGGTAATCACCTGCTGACCAGTGAGGAGATCAGCACGGCCCTGGAGAAAGAGAGTTTTCAAAAGACCCTGTACGAACTCATTGAAAATAGAGGTGAAGTTCTGTTGCGCAAGGATCTGGGGCCTGTGAGTGAGATCGTTCCGGAGAATTATCGCAACTACTATCAGGCCGCAGTGCAGGCGGTCTCTTTCCGGGCACGGGAGTCCATCCATTCTTTTATTGATTCGAAAGCCTTTAAGGACATCCTGGAAAATTCCATTGATGAGCAGTTTGACCGGCTGCTTGCCACTGATTTACAGACCTTTCTGCCTGGACAGGATCGGGAATCCGCCTATGGTTTTCTGGAAAAAAGTCTGTCCCGAATGCTGGCCAGTCCTGCCATGGATGAGTGGGTGGAGTCGTTTGTCCAGCAAAAGGTGTACGCGACCCTGCAGCAGGAAAAAACTCTTGCCCAGATCCTGCCCGGTACCATGCAGGAACTTCTTGTTACCAGTATCGAGAGCCAGACACCATCACTTCTTGCAAAGCTGGCCCACATCATTTCCGAGCCTGAGATCCGGGATCGCATCGTCACCGGGGTGCGCATGGGAGTGGAGTCCTTTGTCGCTGGGCTGGGTCCCATGGCCGCCCTTGCCAGTGGATTTCTGACCCCTGCAGTGGTGGAGGGAAAGGTGAAGGAGTATCTGGAGGAAAAGGAAGAAGATATTGTTTCCTGGCTGCAGAATGAAGAGGTGCAGGAGCGAGTGGCCATGGCGTTGCGTGAACGGAGTCGTGAGTTTCTCGATACTCCTGTGGTAAAGATGATCGGTGATAACCATGACGAGATGGTGGAGACTTTTTGTGGTCACCTCAGCCGTCAGTTGTCGGCGCTCCTGCGCGAGCCCGAGACCACCAGTGCCTTTGCTTCCATGATCCGGGATAATATCGAGACCCATATCGAGGGCGGCAAATTACCCCTGGGCGAGATCCTCTTTGATCTGGTCGGAGATGAAGGGATAGACCGTGGAAAGGACTGGTTGAAAGATGAAGCGTTTGGGGTGCTCCGGACAGAGAAAAGTAAGAAAACCCTGGACGCCATGGTGGACAGCCTGCTGGCAAACCTTTTGGGGCACCCTGTGGGCAAATTGGGACGACTTCTGCCGGCCGGAGTCCGAAAAGGGATCTACGAGTCTTTACGCCAGATGTCCTCCACTATGCTGGCTGTGGAGGTCCCCGGTCTGGTGGACTCCCTCAACATCCGGAAGATTGTCAAAGAAAAGGTGGACTCTCTTGACCTTCTGCGCCTGGAGCGGCTGCTGCTCTCCATCATGGAGGAGCAGTTTAAGTATATTAATCTCTTTGGTGCTCTCCTCGGATTCCTGATTGGCTGCTTGAACCTGTTTTTTCTAAATGTTCTCTAACGATCCCTTTCGTTCATGCTGTGACAAAATTTTGTGCCTCTTGTATGGTTGAAGTGGTCCGCTAAAAGTGGACATTTTATTAAGCTACTTTTCAGAAAAGCTGCTGATCTTCACATTCCATTAGAGTCACTTTTTCAGCTCATCTATCTCCCGGCGTAGTTGGCTTATTTCATCTTTCAATTCCTTTAATACTTCATCCTGTTGGTCGGTGGGATCCGAGCCGAAACCACCACAACCTCTGCCACTGAAAAGCCGTGAGATAAAAAACAGAAAAATGACTATACAGATTATCCCGAAAAAGGGCATGAACCACCATCCTCCATGCATATGGTCCCAACCAGATCCGCTCCACCACATAGTTTCCCTCCTGCAGATTTTAGAAACTCCTAGAGCAAATTAACATGCCAATAGTGAAAAAAAGGGATTGCCACAAAGTATTATAGCAATATGTGGTAACTTTTGATACTGGAATGTAATCTGTCAAGGGGTGAGACAGTCAGCAAAGAAGGTTTTTCCTGCACAGGATATCTGTTCCTCACTCCAGTAATTTTCATACAAGAGTTGCAGGATTCTTTTTCTTGTTTTGCTACAAGCCTTTTTTCTGCTACCATAGGATAAGAGAGTTGCCCCGATGCGCTCGATCCTGACACTTTTTTCAAGAAAAGGTCTGTGTATGCTGGTAGTGGTCCGTCTGATTGTTGTTCTTTTTTGCACGCTGATTCCTTTTCACTCTATTCAAAGCACGGAGCAGACAGTGAAGATCGGGGTCCTTGCCAAGAGAGGGGCGGAGCGGGTTCGTCAGCAATGGCAACCGACTGCTGACTACCTTACTGCTGCCCTCCCCGGATATCATTTCAAGGCTGTTCCCTTAGGGTTTGATGAAATCCATTCCGCTGTCCAGGAATCCCGAGTCCATTTCGTTCTTGCCAATTCTGCTTTTTATGTGGAGCTGGAAAAGCGTTATGGCGTGAGTCGTATCGCCACGCTGATCAACCAGCATATGACCGGGAAACAGACAACGATTTTCGGCGGCGTTATTTTCTCTCGTGCTGATCGGCACGAGATTCGTGAACTTGCAGATTTCAAACGAAAATCCTTTATGGCTGTGGATGCCTTGTCCTTTGGCGGTTGGATCATGGCCTGGCGGGAATTTGACAGAGAGGGTATTGATCCAGTTACCTTCTTCTCTCGTCTGGAGTACGGGCATACCCATGATGCCGTCGTATATGGTGTGCGTGATGGCCTGGTGGACGGGGGTACGGTTCGAACTGACACCCTGGAACGCATGGCAGAGGAAGGCAAGATCAATCTTGATGAGTTCAAGGTCCTGAACCTGAAGCAGGGAGGAGAATTTCCTTTTCTCCTCAGCACAGAGCTCTATCCGGAATGGCCCATGGCAGCAGTCCCAACAACTCCCAAACGGCTTTCCAGGCTTGTTGCATCCGCCTTGATGGCGATGAGTGAGCAAGATCCAGCGGCCGTTTCCGGTCAGATAGCGGGCTGGACCATTCCCCTTAACTACCAATCTGTTCATGATTGTCTCCTGGCCCTTCGGATCAGTCCGTATGAAACGTATGGCAGGTTTACCCTGAAAGATGTGGTAACAAAATATTGGCCGCAGTTTGTTCTGCTGCTCCTGGCAATACTAGCTATTTCCTCGATTACTCTCTATATCCTCCACCTGAATCGTGATCTCAGTCAAAAAAAAGCAGAAGTTGACGAGCTCAACCAGAACCTTGAAATAAAGGTAGAGGACCGCACCAAGGAGATTAAGAACTTGCTGGGCAGGGAGATCTATCTTCGTGAGATCCTTCAGACCGTGGCCGATATCAATGAGCTGCTGATTACCTCTTCAAACATGGAAAAATTACTGGAGGATTCCTGTTCCCGCCTTGTCCGCCACAACTATTATGATTTTGCCTGGGTTGGTCTGCTCTCTGAGGAAAAGGTTGACCAGGTTTTCTCTCCCGCCGGTGATCACTTGCTGGAGACCCTGCCCCTGAACCCTGTAGAGCCCGACACCCCATTTTCCAGGTCACCCACTGCTCAGTGCCTTACCCAGAATATGACTGTGGTCCAGCCCTACAGGTCTGAAGAACCAGGTATTACCCCACAGTATGATGGGAAATTGATCAGTGGAGTGCAGTGGGTGACTGCACTCCCCCTTCGTCCGGATCATTTTTCCGACCCGATCGGAGCCTTAACTGTTTACACCTGGCGTAAGCAGGGGTTTGAAGGAGAGGAAATCAGCATGCTCGAAGAGTTGACCGGTGATCTGGGGTTTGCCATTAGTGCCTATGGTCATCGTCAGGCCGTTGCCCAGCTGGAAAATGAGCGTACGGAAAATTATGAGGAGACCATCCTTTCCTTTGTAGACATGATCGACCACCGAGACACGTATACGGCTGGTCATACCCTGCGGGTTGCCTATTACTGTCAGCTCATCGCCCAGGAGATGGGGTATGACGAGGATGAAGTCAGGGTCTTGCAAAAGGCTGCCACCCTCCATGATATTGGAAAGATTGCAACTCCTGACTCGGTCCTGCTCAAACCGGGAAAATTGACCGAATCTGACTATGATCTGATCAAACTGCATGCCACAGCCGGATTCGAGATGCTCTCCCCGGTCAAGATGTATCATGAGCTGGCCGAGGTTATTCATCAGCATCATGAACGGCATGATGGGAAAGGCTATCCGAAAGGACTCCAGGGAGATGAAATCAACCCCTTTTCCAGGATCATGTCCGTGGCTGATGCATTTGATGCGATGACCACCAACCGTATCTATAAACCGAGAAAAGAGCTGAATGAAGCCTTGGATGAACTCTCTTCTCTCAAGGGTAGCCAGTTTCATCCAGCCGTGGTTGATGCTGCTGTCAAGGTTCTACAGGATATTAGCGTCACTTTCAGTGTGAGCCAACTGCCGGTCACGGATATGGAGCGCCGGCGTTTTGCCTATTTTTTTAACGATAAATTGACCGGGCTCTACAATGAGGATTACCTGCGAATTATTCTCCAGAATAATCAGGAGGTTTTTGAGTATACCTGCATCAACACCCTGCATCCTGATAATTTACAGGAGTATAACAAGAGGGCAGGGTGGGAACAGGGAAATGAGTTTCTGCAGAAATTTGCTGAAGAATTACGAAAGAAGTACACAAAGAGCCTGATCTTCAGAGCCTTTGGTAATGATTTCATTGTTCTTTCCAAGAGCCACACTGAACTCGACATGCAGATAATCGAATCCTTTGACACTATTCAAGAAACTGGAATGCTTATTGAAGTGCGCCATGTGGATTTAGTGCATGATAAGGAGTATACCATGAAGACCCTGGAGCGGATGGGGATGATGGCCAGCTGGGGGGAGAGGAGGAAAGGAAGAGGGGAGATGAGGGAACAACTGAGTTGATTATTCGTTTTTCTGCAGTCGGTTCTGGGCCTGCTCGAGGATTTCAGTTAGGGTCAGAACCTTTGATTTTGGCGGCTCAAAGATCTTTTTCTGCTCTTCATCAGAGTAGTTTTTGTTGATAAACTCCTGTATTGGAAAGCTCTCAAACCAGCAGTCAAGGACTCGGCTACAGGGAAGACCTTTGTTTGCGCTCCTGCAATATTCAAAGCTGAGGAAGTGGCCGAGCATCCGGCAGTACCCTTCCTCTTTGTCATACATCTTATTCATACGCTGCCTCTTTCCCCTGAACAGCTTCCAGGGACTGTGAAATCGTCATTGTCTTGCAGGTAAATACAGTGGGAAGGGATTTGCAAGGGAAATCCGGTTATTCCTGTCGTACCGGATTTTGCAGGACGCCAATATTTTCTATTTCCACCTCAACCACGTCCCCATCCTGAAGAGGACCGACACCGCTTGGCGTACCGGTGGAGAGAATGTCGCCGGGTTCCAGGGTAAAGTTTCTGGAAACAAAGGAGACGATTTCCGGGATCTTGAAGATCATCTGGGCAGTGTTGCCCTGCTGTACGACCTGACCGTTGAGACGGCAGGTAATATCCAGGGCCTGGACGTCGCCAATCTGCTCCGGAGCCACCACCACAGGACCGATGGGGCCGAAGGTGTCCAGGGATTTTCCCCGGAACCATCCGGATTTGTCGCTGCGCTGCAGGTTTCGCTGGCTGACATCGTTGAAACAGGTGAACCCCAGGATGTGGTTGAAGACCTCGCCTGCAGGCAGGTCCTTCACCCGGTCTCGGATAATAAGGGCCAGCTCTGCCTCGTGGTCGGTACGGCAGTCCGAAAAATCATATTCCCGGAGAATTCTGGGCAGGATGATCGTCTCCCCCGGTCCAATGAGGACATTGGGAGTCTTGGGAAAGAGTACAGGCTCCTGGGGGATTTCGTTGGTGAAATTCTGTACGTTAACAGAACCGCTTTCTTTGATATGCTCCAGGTAGTTGAGGCCAAGGGCTATGATTTTGGTGGGGCGAATTTCAATGTCGCCCCCCTTGCTGTAAGGTAATCGGATGGACATGATGTTGATTCAGTTTCGGTTTTAGGCCTTAAGGCTGTCGGGATGAATGATCATCACTGGACACCTGGCCTCCCGACTCACGGCCTCGGCAATGGAACCGCAGATACGGTGCTCGGCAGTGTGACAGCTGTGACTGGCCATGATGATGAGATCGATATCCTTTTGTTCAGTGTAGGCCACGATTTCCTCCACGGTGTCGCCTGTTCTGATGGTTGTTGCCGCAGGTCTGCAATCCTGGAGATGTTGTTCAACAAAATTTTCCATAGCTCGTTCCGCCTCATTCTTTAACACCCTGCCATAGGTGGTAACCCAGTCCTCTTCAAAGGCCAGTCCCTTGAACTGTTCAGGGCCTGCCAGGGTATAGAGGAGGAAGAGGTCTGAGGAAAATTTTTCAGCCATGAGCTTGGCATGGGGGAGAACAGCGACGGAACACTCGGTAAAATCAAGGGGGATCAGGATTTTTGAAAAGGTGGCCATGAATCTCTCCTTCGGAGTTAACGGAATCTTATCTGAACCGGTGTTAGAGAAGCAGGGAAGAATGTTCCTGCGTCAACTCTTCTTCCACTCTCTTTGAGTATAACATTCTCACCGGATAATGTGAAAGGAACTGTTATTAATGGCCAAAAATTCCAAATTAGATTGGCAGGGCCATACGTCAGGAATGAGAAAGAGTTGTTTGAAAAAGGTGCTCGACTACCGGTCGCTGTTCCTGCTCGTTCAGGGTTGCTTTAAATTTTCTATTTCCTGCACTGCTTCAATCCTGTAGATTGAACCATTTGTTTAATTCAACTCTCTGCTCCAGCAAACGGTTGCCGGCAGAGGAGAAGATTGGTGTACAGGGCTGTAAAATGATGACCATTTATGCATATAACTTAACGTTTAGACAAAAAGAGTGGATCGTGGAATGGCATTAACCCCGCTGGAGATATATAAGGTTCTGGAGAAGAGTAACTGTAAACGCTGTATGCTGCCAAGCTGTCTGGCTTTTGCTGCTGCTGTGGTGGGCGGACAGAAAAAGCTGGACGACTGTCCTTCTCTTTCTGAGGAAGTAAAGAATTCTCTTTCTGTTACCCTGGAGAAACGTTCAACTGTTGAGCCGCAGCAGGCAGAATTTATGGACAGGCTGCTGCAGGAGGTGAAAGGTCTTGATCTTGCAGCAGTGGCATCCAAGATCGGGGCCGAGTATGGCAACGAGGTCTTGAGTGTCAGGTCACTTGGCAAGGAGTTCCATGTGGACAGCCAGGGCCAGGTACGTTCCGAATGTCATATCATCCCCTGGGTGCTGGCACCTCTGCTCTCTTACATCTGTCACTCCACCCATCAGGGAATTACCGGGCGCTGGATCTCTTTCCGGGAACTCAAGGGCGGGATCGAGTGGCAGGCACTCTTCACCAGTCGTTGTGAAACACCACTCAGGAAACTGGCCGATGTCCAGCCTGAACTCCTGAGCGATATTGTCGATCTTTTTATGGGAAGGGAGGTGGAGGGCTTTCAGGCGGACATTGCCCTTGTCATCCATCCGTTTCCCCACATACCCATCCTTATCTGTTACCAGGCAGCTGATGGAGATCTGGATTCAGAGCTGACCATCTTCTTTGATGAGTGCTGCGGGATAAACCTGCATATCAAGTCAATATATACCCTCTGTGCCGGCCTGGTGAAGATGTTCGAGCAGATATCTATCAATCACCTGGGTGGTTCATAGATGATAGTGGAGAGTTGGGAATAAAGGAGGACGAAGGGGGCAGGGCAGACTTTTCCTTAGACGCAGTCTAATAATATTTCCTCTATCAACGCCGCATCGTACTCCTTCATCCTCCACACCCTGGCGAGGGCGACTGCATTTTCAGCAATCCTTGTAATATCTTCTGCCGGGATATCCAAGGCAGTGATGGTGGTCGGGCTGTTCACCTGGCTAAACCAGGCGGTGAGCATCTCTATGCCCTTTGCTCCTCTTTCCTCAATGGAACCCTCCCGGATGTCAAAGACCCGCTCTGCAAACTGGGCAAAGCGTTCCGGCCGCTGTTTCGCCTGGTAGCGCATCCAGCCGGGGATGACACCAGAGAGACCTGCGCCATGGGGAACGTTGTAGAAGGCGGACAGGGAGTGTTCGATCATGTGCATGGGGAAACCGACTTTACCAAGACCTGCTCCAGTGAGGCCGTTTAAGGCGAGGGTGGCAGTCCACATCAGGTCTGCTCTGGCCTGGTAGTCGTCAAGTTGGCCGAGAACCCGGTTGCAGCTGTCCATGGCGTTTATGACCAAGCCTTCCATGAGTCGGTCCTGGACAGGCGTTGCTGGATCTTCGGTGGTGAAATAGAATTCCAGGACATGGGCCACGGCGTCCACTGCCCCATAGGCCGTGTAGTCGGCAGGAACAGAGCAGGTTGCTGCGGGATCAAGGACAGAGGTTCTCGGGTGGAGGTGCTTGTTGGCAAAGCCGAATTTCTGGGAGGTCTCCTCATTGGTGATGACCATGCCCGAGTTCATTTCCGAACCGGATGCAGCAAGGGTGAGCACCGTGGTCAAGGGCAGGGGCGACTTGACGCTTTTCTTGCCAGTGAAAAACTTCCACACATCATGCTCAACAGTGGCACCGGCACAGATGGCCTTGGCCTCATCGATGACTGAACCACCGCCCACGGCACAGATTACCTGACATTCTTTTTCTTTGGCCAGTTGAATTCCCTGGCGCACATGGGAGAGAAGCGGATTAGACTGTACTCCGGGATGTTCTGTGATTTCAGCCCCTGCCGCATTGAGTGACCGGGTAACCTGCTCATAGACCCCATTGTTCTTGATGGAACCGGAACCATACACCAGGAGAACCTTTATTCCGAATAAAACGGTTTCAGCACCGATGGCGGGAATGGTTTTTGTGCCAAAAAGAATTTTGGTGGGATTGTGAAAGACAAAATTTTGCATGGATTTACCTGGGTGAGGGTGGATAACGCTCTGTCGTCAATTCGGCATCTTGTCTTGCTTGAAGAACATGCAGACCATAATGAGTTACGGTGGACTTGCCGTGCAAGGCTAGAGCAGATTGGAAAAGGCTCTGGTCAGGTCGATGAACTGTTCCAGGTCCAGGACTTCGGCCCGACTGGTGGGGGCAATCCCTCCCTGGATAATGGCATCTTTGGTGAGCTGTTTTTCTACTTTTTTGTCCCCTGATCCAAGGTGGCGGAAAAAACCTGCTGCTGTCAAGGTATTGAGAACTGTTTTTCGTCTCTGACTAAAAGCAGCCCGCACAATTTTTTGAAAGAGGGCTCGATCATAATCTGCCTGGGTCTCTTTTCCCTGATCCCTGTTGCCAAATTCAATACGCACCACAACGGAATCGATTTTTGGACGGGGATGAAACTCGGCCGGTTTCAGGGTAAGCAGTTTTTTTATTGTGGCACAGCTCTTGAGCAGGACCGTGGGAATACCATACTGTTTGGTTCCGGGGATGGCTGTCAGCCGATCGGCCACCTCTTTTTGGAGCATGATCGTGGCCCAGGCCATCTTTTCCTGATGCTCGATCAGTTTAAACAAAAAAGGATTGGAAATGGAGTAGGGGAGGTTGGCCATGATTTTCAGTGGTCCCTTGCTCAGCCGCAACAGTTCATCAAAGTCTGCTTTGAGAATGTCCTGGTGGAGCAGGACAACATTTTCGGGAAGGTCCTTCTTTTCCTGGTGAAAACGGACCAGTCCGCTGTCCACCTCCAGGCCGATGACCTGGCTGGCCTGTTCGGCAATGGGCTGGGTGAGGGCGCCGAGGCCCACTCCCACTTCAATGATGATATCGTCGGGACTAATTTTTCCACAGCGCGCCACTGCCTCGGCAGTGGCCTTATGGACAAGAAAGTTCTGGCCGAATTGTTTTTTGGGGGCAAGCTTTTCCTCTTGCAGGGATTTTCTGGTTTCGCTGTAACGGGTCATGATAGAATGGGGGTTGGCAACGTAATTCGATCTGTTGCGTGGAAGTTATTTCTTTAGGACGTCATCATTTCTTGTTTTGCCGTAAGATATGTTTTTCACTTCGTTTTTTTCTGATCTTGATGAACAGGTTGAGGGTGAAGAGATACCAGATAATGGCTGTGGGCAGGGCAATGACAATCCCTCCGGTGAGCATAACGATGATGATTTCGGATCCCAGATTGGACAGCATGTAGAAGGATTCTTTAAATCCCTGCCCGGAAATGATGGCTTCAAGGATCACACTGGTGTTGGTCCAGGTAATTTGGTAGGGCGTCAGGAAGTTTCCGATGACCATGCAGAAATAATAGAGAGGGATATAGGTCAGGGGATTACTGATAACCAGGCTGGTCAGAAGACCGGCCATGGCTGAGGTCCTGGTGAGGCAGCAGACGGCGATGATTCCTATGGTGTGAAAGGGCATCACCGGCATGCTCCCGATCAGGGCACCTATAAAGCTTCCCCAGGCAATGTCTTCGGGATCCCCTTTTATGCGAAGGAATCTGAGGTAATAATATTTTTTCAGCCGTGTCAGGTTCATTCAGTCAGCGATACTCTTATGTTGATGGCTTTATGGGTACCTAATAGTAGTAAGACATATCGAAGAAGAATTTGAAAGATGAAAATTATCTCTGCGTCAATTCTTTTAAGGACGTTTAGGCAACAACAAAATCAGTCGAGAACATGTTTCTTTTTCCTCTTTTTTCTGATCCTGATGAAGAGCCGGAGAGAGAATATATAACTGGCTGCGGTAAAGGGCAGGGCCAGGACCGATCCTCCAACTAGAAGAACAATAACCGCCTCGTAGCCGAGACCTGCAAGAGCCTGCATGGATTCCATAAAACCGGGTTTGGCAAGCAGGATATCAAGCATACTCTTGATTCGTTCCCAGTTGAGGTCATAGGGCGTTATGAAATTGCCGATGACCGTGCAAAGGTAGTACTGAGGGATATAGGTGAGGGGGTTGCAGATAATTAAGGTGGCAAGCAGTGAAGCAATGGTGGATGTTCGGGTAAGA
Source organism: uncultured Desulfocapsa sp. (assembly GCA_964409855.1). Lineage (GTDB taxonomy): Bacteria > Desulfobacterota > Desulfobulbia > Desulfobulbales > Desulfocapsaceae > Desulfocapsa. Next base: position 31,379 of record CAYPEU010000005.1, on the reverse strand, counting down.
AAGGTGACGATTACGTTGATCAGGGTGTGAAAGGGTATAATGGGGGTAATGCCAAAAAATGTACCGATGGCAGTGCCCCAGGCAAGGGATTGAGGGTCCCCTTTGAGCCTGATAAATTTCAGATAATAATAGCGGCTGGTCCGTTTCAGGTTCATGGGATTGTTGTTCAGGCCAGGTTGGAACGACAATAGACATCCTGGTCATAAGAAAAATCAGGATTCTGTCTATGGGCCTGGATACCGGCAAGGGCTATCATGGCACCGTTGTCGGTACAGTGAATGGGCCTGGGGATGAAGAGTTGGTTTTTCTCTTCCCGGCAACGTTTTTCCATGACCTCTCGCAGGCGGGGGTTGGAAGAGACTCCACCTCCCATAACCACGGTGCTCACTCCCTGCTGACTGGCTGCGAGGATGGTCTTTTCCACCAGGACTTCTACCACAGCCTCCTGGAACGAGGCACAGATATCAGGACGGTGAAGGGCATTGTCTTTCTGTCTTTCTGTATTACAGTGATTGAGAACAGCGGTTTTGAGTCCGGAAAAGCTAAAGTCCAGGGAATCCTTCTCCAGCCAGGAACGGGGGAATTTGATGGCAGCTGGATTGCCGGACGCTGCCTCGCGGGAGACAATAGGGCCTCCCGGGTAGGAAAAACCAAGGAGTTTTGCCACCTTGTCAAAGGCCTCTCCTGCGGCGTCGTCCCGGGTTCTGCCAAGCAGGCTGAAGGTGGTGAAATCTTCAGCCAGGTAGATGGAACTGGTTCCCCCAGAGGCCACCAGGGCGATAAAGGGAAATGTTGGCTGCTCTTCTTCAAGAAAAACCGAGAGGATATGGCCGACCATGTGGTCCACTCCCACGCATGGAGTTTTATTTACAAAGGAAAGTGCCTTGGCATAGGAAAAACCGACCAGAAGCGAGCCGATGAGGCCCGGCCCCTGAGTAACGGCGATGAGATCGATATCGTCCAGGGTGACTGCTGCCCTCTTTAAGGCCTCGCTCACCACCGGCACAATGGACTCCAGGTGACTTCTCGAGGCAAGCTCGGGGACCACTCCGCCGAAACGGGTGTGAATTTTGTCCTGACTGGTGAGAACGCTTGAGAGCAGAGTGAAGTCATCTTTCACCACTGCTGCAGCCGTGTCGTCGCAGGAGCTTTCAATTCCAAGGGTCAGCATGACTGTTTTTTATGTAGTGTCTCCATGTCGGGTTGTTGCCTCTGTCACCCTGTTGTCTGTTGGAAGAGATAAATAACTGCTGGCAGAAAATGAGCAATCAGAGTAAGAGGAGGCCACTATAAAAGTCCTTTCTAGGAAAGTCAATGGCGAGAGCAGTTGAGGGTTGATTGTGGAGAGCTGAGAGTGAAAAAATGATAGCCTTACTGCCTCAAGAGAAGAAACAGACCTGGATTTAACGATGAAAAAGTACCCGCAAACATCTTCGAAAAACAACGAGCTGGTAGATATGTTTTCTCGCACCATCTCCTATCTTCGTCTTTCTCTCACGGATCGTTGTAATCTTCGCTGTCTCTACTGTATGCCTGAAGACCGGGAAGAGGGATTGCAGATGCTGCAGCACAGTGATCTGCTGAGTTATGAGGAACTGCTGCGGGTTATCAACGTGGCCGTTGACATGGGAATGAACAAGCTGCGTCTCACCGGCGGTGAACCCCTGGTGCGGCGAGGGGTCATGGATTTCATCACTGCCTTGTCGGCAATCCAGGGATTGGACGAGATTCGTCTGACCACCAACGGTGTCCTTCTCCAGGAAAAGGCGGCAGGGCTGTATGATGCTGGGATCCGTAAGTTGAATATCTCTCTGGACACTATGCGGCCGGAACGATTTAAGCAGATCACCGGAGTAGACCTTTTTCAGCAGGTATGGCAGGGAATTGAAACTGCCGAGAAACTGGGTTTTGAGATAAAACTCAACGTGGTGGCCATGAAAGGGATCAACGATGATGAGTTTATAGATTTTGCAAGACTTGCCCTGGAGAAGACTTACCAGGTGCGTTTTATAGAATTTATGCCCGTGGGCACGAACAGTACCTGGGATAAACGGTATTATATTCCCTCATCTGAATTGCAGGAACTGATAGGAACGGTTGGAAAGCTGGAGGTCTTACCTGGTTGTCGGATGGATGGCCCTGCCAAGGTCTATTCTCTTACAGATGGTGATGGCGCCAGGGGCAGAGTCGGCTTTATCAGTCCCATCAGTCATCATTTCTGCGATACCTGCAACCGCTTGCGCCTGACCTCTGCCGGAACACTTCGCGCCTGCCTGCTCCATGACAGGGAGGCTGACCTCAAGACGCTTCTGCGCAGCGGCGGGAGCGACCAGGAAATCAGAACCCTCATCAAACAGACCATCCTCGACAAGCCCAAAGGTCATACCCTGGCGGAGGATCTCAAGTCACCGGAGCAGGCTCGCTGTCAGGGGCAGATGTCACGCATCGGAGGATGACACATCTGATCTGGGGTAGGAGCCGAGCCATTCATAATAGGAACAGAGGTCTTTTAAGGACTCACAGCAGTCCTTGATCTTCTGATCCTCCATATGGCCCATCAGGTCCAGGAAGAAAAGATACTTCCAGTGTTTTCCTTTAATGGGTCGTGACTCGATCTTGGCCAGGTTGATGTCTGCCTTGGAGAGAATAGTCAGGATCTCATTTAAAGCACCTGGGCGATCCATGAGTCCCAAGAGGAGAGAGGTTCTATCAGCGCCGCTGGGTGTTGGTGACTCCCTGCCAATGACCAGGAACCGGGTGGTATTCCCACGATAATCCTCGATTCCCTTAACCACCACCTGCAGATCATAGGTCTTGATGGCCAGTGATGAGGCAATTGCCCCGATGTTGGGGTTGTTGGCCGCCATCTGAGCGGCAGCACCTGTGGAAAAGACCGGCAGGGTGGGGCAGGAAGGTAGGTGTTTCCGCAGCCACTCACGGCACTGGGCCAGGGGCTGTGCATGAGAGGCCACGGTCTGCACGTCTTTAATATCTCCGGAACGGCAGACCAGGTTGTGGGTGATATCCATCCGCATTTCCCCACAGATCTTGACCTTGTACTTCATAAAGGAGTCAAGGGTGGAAAAGACTGCTCCTTCTATGGAGTTTTCCACTGGTACGATACCGTAGTCGGTGCGTCCTTTTTCCACCTCGGAAAAGACATCGTCTATGGATTCCATGGGGCTGTAGGTTGCAGAATGGCCAAAGTACTTTACTCCGGCAAGGTGGGTAAAGGTCGCTTCCGGTCCCAGGTAGGAGACAGTGATTTTTTGTTGGGAGAGCCTGCAGGTGGTGATGACCTCGTGAAAAATCGAGTGGAGTGCTTTGTCAGGGAAGACACCGTTGTTCAGTTCGGTCAGACGCTGGTAGATCTGTCTTTCCCGCAGAGGATCCCATTTTGCACGTTTGCCTTCGTCTTTGAGCAGGCCGATGGATTTGGCCAGTGCCAGCCGCTCTTTAAGAAGCTCGAGAATCTGGTTGTCTATGGAGTCAATACCGTCCCGGACCTTAGTAATGTCATTGGCTTTTTCTGTGGCCATCTGGATTCCTTCTCGAATGTGGACGCAAATAAGTGGGTGAGATGAAAATAATCAATAAGATCGGAATGTAGGTCAAAGGAAAAAGTATGTCAAGGTGTAAAAAAGGACTGGTATAAGCGCCTCTGCCGAGATATGATCGGTTCTGTCTCTTGAAAAGAGGGGCGGTGCTGAGCCTGTAAGGAAGTATAACATTAAACCATTTTTGTCTGTTTTTTTAAGAGAAACAGATGCTCCTCTAATAAGAGAAAAACGAGTCATGAGCGATAAGCCAGTACAGAAAACCTACGAGGAAATTAACGCCAAGATTAAGGCTGGTGAAGCAGTTATTGTCACGGCCGAAGAGATGGTTGATATCGTCAAGGCAAAGGGTGCGGAAGGCGCGGCCAGGGAAGTGGACGTGGTCACCACCGGTACTTTTTCACCCATGTGTTCATCCGGTGCCTTTCTTAATTTTGGTCAGATGACTCCCACTATCAAGGCCTCCAAGCTCTGGATTAACAAAGTACCCGCCTATGCAGGCCTTGCTGCTGTGGATGCGTATGTGGGGGCTACTGAGCCTTCCGAGGATGATCCGTTAAATAAGGTCTATCCCGGCGAGTTTCGCTATGGTGGAGGCCATGTGATCGAGGATCTGCTGGCCGGAAAGAAACTCCTGTTTGAGGCCAAGGCCTATGGGACCGACTGTTATCTGGCGACCAAGATGAAAAAGGAACTCACCCTGGCTGATCTTCCCTATGCCCTGCTCTGTAATCCAAGAAACGGGTACCAGAATTATAACTGCGCGGTCAACCTGTCAGACAAGGCTGTGCATACCTATATGGGAACCCTCAAACCACACTGCCGCAACGCCAATTACTGCAGTGCGGGTGAATTGAGTCCTCTTTTCAATGATCCTCATTATCAGACCATTGGTATGGGGACCAGAATTTTTCTGGGAGGTGGCATAGGATATGTTACCTGGCACGGGACCCAGCACAATCCCAATACAACCCGGGCAGAGAATGGCACACCGGTGCGGCCAGCCGGAACCCTTATGGTTCAGGGTGACTTAAAACAGATGTCCGCTCGCTGGGTTCGCGGTGTTTCAATTCTCGGATACGGTAATACCATGGCTGTGGGTCTGGGAGTGCCCATTCCCATTCTTAACAGTAAAATGGCCGCCTATACCGGAGTCTCTGATGCCGAACTGTTTACGCAAGTTATCGATTACGGTTTTGACTACTCTAACGGTATTGCCAGAACCTATGGTGAAGTGAGCTATGCCCAGCTGAAATCAGGCACTATTCAGGTAAACGGTAAAGATGTGCAGACTGCACCGCTGTCCAGCCTTCCCATGGCCCGGGAAATTGCGGAGACCCTGAAGGCTTGGATGAAAGACGGGAAGTTTCTCCTCAATAGGCCGGCTCAGCTTCTCCCCGATGCAGACAAGTCTTAGGGACTGTGCAAAATAAGTGTAACACCTTGCTTGTCCTTTCGTCTGGTTCCTGCGTTGTAAAGAGAGGCATATAAAGCTGTCATATCAACGCTGGACAAAGGCAAGAGGCACAAAAAATGGTTGTACCATGTTCATGATTTCATCATTGACGAGACACTAGGAATAGCAGTGGACAGAGGGGAGAAATATAAGGGTCTGGTCGATGCGCTGAGAAATTATGGGTGTGTGGCCGTGGCCTTTTCCGGAGGAGTCGATTCCACTCTTTTGTTGTATGCAGCTCGTGAGGCTGTGGGTGAGGAAAAGGTCTTTGTCCTGCGTGGAGTGTCTGAACTGGTTTCTCAAGCGGAACGAAAAAGCGCTGAAAACGTATTGGACAATCTTGGTGTTGCAGAAGATGTGAGACTGGAGGTTACCCTTCAGCCCCTTCTCTGGGCCGAGTTTGTTGCCAACACTGCGGACCGCTGTTATTTTTGCAAGAAAAGGATGTATGGAGCTTTTCTGGCTCATGCGGAGAAGGTAGACTGCATGGTGCTTCTCGATGGCACCAATGTCGATGACATGCAAGACATCCGGCCTGGACTGCAGGCAATTCGTGAGTTGTCGGTAAAGACCCCGCTCCTTGACGTCGGTCTGAATAAAGAAGAGATTCGTGCCTTGGCCTGTCAGTTCCAGTTGCTTACTCACGATAAACCTTCCAACTCCTGTCTTGCCACCCGTTTTTCTCAAGAAACTGCAATTAGTGAAGAGGGATTGAAGCTGGTGGAGAAATGTGAAGGCTTTCTCCTGAGTCGTGATTTCTCAGGCTGCAGAGTACGCCCGAGAGATACTCATGTTGTTCTGGAAATTCTCGAAAAGGATATGGGGCGATTGATAGCGTCGGCTGTACGGAGCGAAATCATTCACTTTCTGCAGTCGGCAGGGTTTGTAAAAATTCTGCTTGACCTAAGGCCGCGTGTTTAGGGCAGGAAATTCTTTCATCACTTTCTTGGCTGGCAATCATTTAATTCTTGCTTCTGAATTGCTATTCAATTAAGCTAATTTACTTTTGTAGTGTGTAAAAGCTTGAAAATAAAGGATTGTATGAAATTCTTTTTTCATAAAAAAAGAGTGTTTCATGTTTTTTTCTTTTGACAATCAATCAGCCTTTTATTAGAGAATGTCACTAGAGATAAGGGGAACAGAAGCGTCTGTATCCTGTACAAGCAGAAAAATAGATTTTTCCGGGAGGGATTCATGAACAAGAAGGAATTGGTAGAGAACATTGCAGGTGCCGCAGATATTTCCAAAGCCGCAGCAGAGAAAGCTCTGAACAGTACTCTTGCAGCCGTTGCTGCCACTTTGAAGAAAGGCGACAAAGTGACTCTGGTCGGTTTCGGTACTTTTTCTGTTTCCAAGCGTGAAGCCCGTAAAGGTAGAAATCCACAAACTGGAAAAACCATCAATATCCCTGCAAAGAATGTTGCCAAGTTTAAAGCTGGCTCCAAACTTTCAGAAGCGATCAACTAATTCTCTCAAAAAATTGGCTTTATTGCCGATGAATTTCGGCTGAATCGTTGAGATTCAGAAAAATGAGAGATGCGTCTGCTGAGAGGCAGGGGCAAGAGATTGGAAAAAAACCCGTTCCGTAATGGAACGGGTTTTTTTTGTTTTATGGGTAGTATTGCTGGAGACTTAGGAGATGTCGGCAAGTTGCTGCTGTGAGCCCAAAACAGGGATCTTTGATCCTGTTGTCTATTTCCTCCCAGAGAATAGCGTATCCCAGGCTGGTGCATAAGGCAGGACTTAATCCCATCTCTTTGAATACAGTTATGGGATCCTGATTGTACTTCTCAAGTGTATTTCAGAGAACCAGCTGGATAGTTGCCAGCTTGTCAACTAGATCCCTTCCCTCAAGTTCCAAAGAAAAATAATGGCTTCATGACTCGTTAATATCTTATAGAAAAAAAGAGTCGGTGTATTGAGTAGGCGAGAGGTGAAAATACTTGGTACATATTGTGTATCAGTAAAAAATGTAGATATTGCATAATCAAAACAAATAGGGCATATTTATTGCCGTTGCGGATGAACATGTCGTATTTGAGACTCTTGGTACGTATTGGTACACATTTTAAAACAACAAAAATCGTTGAAACTAGGTCGGGATGTGGCTCAGTCTGGTAGAGCACAGCGTTCGGGACGCTGGGGTCGGAGGTTCAAATCCTCTCATCCCGACCATTGCATAGCTGTTATAGAAACAGAGTGTTACTCTAAGGCCATCCTGTTTTGCAGGATGGCCTTTTTTCCTGCCAACTAAGGGCTTGCTCAACGTAATGATCATTGTTTTTCTGACTCAGAAATAAAAAAACATTCATCCCTTTGGATATTGCTTCCTGCTATGGTAACTATCCTAAAGGATTCTCTATGAAAAAACTGCGATCAGGATATACCACAGGGGCCTGTGCTGCTGCAGCGGCCAAGGCGGCTGCCTTACTGCTTGTGAGCGGTTCCATACAGAATGAGGTGGAGATACCCTTTCCCGATGGTTCACGGGTACGATTTTTGATTGTCCATTCGAATTTTATCGATTCCGAAAAGCGAGTTGCCCAGGCCTGCGTGATCAAGGATGCGGGAGATGATCCTGATGTGACCAACGGTGCCAGGATTGAGGCCTCTGTCTGTTATTCCACTCCCAATAAGGAAAGTGATGAAAAGCTGCTTATCCTGGGAGGGGTCGGGGTCGGTCGTGTGACCAAAAGAGGACTTGCCGTCCCTGTTGGCGAGCCGGCCATCAATCCCGTGCCAAGAAAGATGATTCGTGCTGCTGTTGCCGAGGCCCTGATTGAGGGAAACAAGGGGGAGGGATCTTGCCTGGAGGTCACCATTTCCATCCCTCAAGGAGAGGAACTGGCAGAAAAAACGCTGAACAACAGACTTGGTATTGTTGGCGGCCTCTCTGTGCTTGGAACCACTGGCATTGTAAAGCCCATTTCAGCAGATGCCTGGACTGCGACCATCTCTACTTCCATGGATGTGGCAAGAGAGGCTGGACTGAAGGAAATAATCCTTTCCACCGGCAGGACTTCGGAACGGGCTGTGGAAGAATATCTCAACCTGCCTGAAGATGCCCTGGTGATGATGGGGGATTACCTTCATTTTTCTTTGCAGGAGGCTGCCAAGCATAACTTTTCCAGGATACACCTTGCTGCCATGTGGGCCAAGGTGATGAAAGGGGGAATGAAAATCCCCCAGACCCATGTCCGAAACGGATCTCTGGAGGTGGAAGCCGCCCTTGAGTTTCTCCGAGGGCTTGGCTGTGGAGCGGATCTTCTCAGGGCTCTTACCGATTCCAACACTGCCCGTGAAATCTATGGCCGCCTTTTGGAACGGGGAGAGGAGCGGATGATTCTCCAGGTCTGTGAGGCGGCACGAGACTATTGCCAAGAGGTCTCCGGCCTTGACGTCACCGTTTACCTGGTGGATGCTTCTTCCAGGATTGTGGCCATCACAGGCGAGGAAAAATGAAAGTGGATTCCGTGCTCCATATCATTGGTTTTGACGCCCCCGGCCAAGATTCCCCTGTTCTTCGCGCCAGTCTTGAATCCTCTGTGTCCCTGGTATCCTCCAGGCGTCTTTATGAGAAACTGGGGGAGGTAATCCCGGAAGAACAACTGCCTCCCCTTATCCCCATAGTCCCATTGGCTCAAGCTCTCCAGGAAATCGAACAAGCTCTTGAGAAAGGTGATGTGACGGTACTGGCTTCCGGTGACCCCCTGTTTTTCGGCATCGGCCGTAAACTTACCCTCAGCTTTCCCGAGGTCGAGATTCGTATTGTTCCCGCCCTTTCTTCCATGCAGCTGGTCTTTTCCAGGTTTCATATCCCTTGGGATGATGCCCGTTTTGTCAGCCTTCATGGCCGGAGTAACAGGCAGTTGGCAAACAGACTTCTCACGTGGCCTAAGGTTTTTGTTCTCACAGATTCGGAAAACAGTCCGCAAGAAATTGCCAGGCAATTACTGACAGAGTGCGGAGAGGAAAGGACAGCAGGGGTAGGGGTCCATGTGGGTGAAAATCTTGGCTTTGATACTGAGCGCCTGGTAAGTGGAAGTCTTGGGGAGATCAGTACAAAGCACTTTGCCGAGCCCAATGTAATGATCCTGGTAAACCGTGAAAGTTTTCCAGGAGAAGAGGTCTGCTTTGGTCTGCAGGAGAAGGAGATTTGTCACAGCCGCAGCCTGATCACTAAAAATGAGGTACGGGCTGCAACGATTCATGCTCTGCGTTTGCCAGGAAAGGGAGTGCTTTGGGATGTGGGGGCTGGCTCCGGGTCAGTAGGTCTGGAGGCCGCCCGCCTTGTTCCCGGCCTCCAGGTTTTGTCTATAGAGAAGGAAGAAGAACAGTGGCAGAATATTGAGACAAATCGTAAACGCTTTGCTGCCTGGAACCTGCAACTGGTGAAGGGAATGGCCCCGGAAGCACTGGAGAGCTTAGCGAAGCCAACGAGGATCTTTGTGGGCGGCAGTGGCGGCAACCTGGAACAGATCCTTGATCTCTGTGTGACCAGGCTTCTCCCTGGAGGGGTCATTGTGGTAAATGCTGTCATCGAAAAGACCGCTGTTCAGGCTCCACCGATTCTTCATGCTCATGGGCTGGAAGTGGAAATCAAAGAGATCGCTGTGCAACGATTCAGCTATCCTGAAAATGATGGGCAGAGGTACAATCCGATTAAGGTTATAGTGGGAGTGAAAAAGGTGCAGGAGTCTGGTGATGACTAAAGAGAAGAATTGTCCTGTCGCCATAGTCGGCGCAGGTCCGGGTGATGTCGAACTGATCACCCTGAAGGGAAGACGACTCCTGGACGAGGCCGACTGTATTGTTTATGCTGGAAGCCTGGTTAACAGACAACTGCTCGATGGCTGTGGTGCCGAGATTTTTGATTCCAAGGGGATGAACCTTGAGGAGATCGTGGAGGTCATGACCGTTGCCTGGCGTGCAGGAAAACGGGTGGTCAGGCTTCATACCGGTGATCCTTCCATCTTTGGTGCCATCAAGGAACAGATGCAGGCCCTGGATCAACAAGGAGTTCCCTACCATGTTGTCCCTGGTGTGAGTTCCGCGTTTGGTGCTGCTGCTGCGCTGAAGGCCGAACTGACCCTGCCCGAAGTCTCGCAGACCGTGATTATTACCCGCCAGGAAGGACGTACCCCGGTTCCCGAACTGGAGAAGTTGCGACTTCTTGCCAGCCACCAGACCACCTTGCTCATCTTCCTTTCAGTTTCTATGATTGGGATTGTGGTCAGGGAGTTGACTGCAGGCGGATATCCGATAACTACACCGGTTGCCGTGGTGGAAAAGGCGACCTGGGATGATGAACAGATCATCGTGGGAACCCTCGAAGATATTGCGGCAAAAGTTAAGGAGACCGGGATAAGAAAGACGGCTCTCATCTGTGTAGGCGAGGTTTTTGGGGGTTCCAGCCTGCAAGCGGTTTCCAAGTTGTATGACAGGAGTTTCAGCCATGGCACGCGAAAAGCAGACAAAGATTAAGGGACTGGTAGCAGTCTTTACCGGCAACGGCAAGGGCAAGACCACTGCCTCTCTAGGCCTTGCCTTCAGGGCCCTTGGTCACAATCAACCTGTCTGCATTATCCAGTTTATCAAGGGCAGCTGGAAGTACGGGGAGATGGAATCTGCCAAAAAATTCGCCCCGCTCCTTGATTTTCACGTCATGGGCCGGGGATTTACCTGGAAATCCGATGACCTTGAAAAAGACAAGGCCGTGGCCCTTGAGGCCTGGGAATTTGCCAAGAGGGTCATAGAGGAAAATCACTACTCCATGGTCATCCTCGATGAACTCACCTATCTGCCCCATTATGGAATGCTTGCTGAAGAAGAGATTCTTACCGTGTTGAAGAACAAGCCGGAGCATCTCCATGTGGTGATCACCGGCAGGCACGCCTCGCAAGAGCTGATTGATGCAGCTGACCTGGTCACGGAGATGACCGAAATCAAGCACCCTTACCACTCGGGTGTCAAGGCGCAGAAGGGTTTTGAGTTTTGAGGCTTTTTTCTCTGTATGGTTCCGGTGATTATTGACACTGGATGGGTACGAGACTATTATAATTCTTTATTTGTTAGCTGATTCGATCAGGGCAGACTGGAAATATTTGCCCATATTCCCCGGAGGGAGCAATGGAGTCTTTTGACGTACTGCTGGAGCGTTCAACCAAGGTGCATGGTCACATCTGTGCCGGACAGGTTATTGGGGTGAGGATGTCCATGATCGGCCTGGAGGCCATTGGCATCCAGGACCCACGGGGACTGGATCGGAAAAA
>CAYPEU010000005.1:0-19994 GCA_964409855.1 uncultured Desulfocapsa sp. | reverse complement strand
CAGCTTGAGGCCTACCGGGTCATGCCCCAGGAAGAGCTCTACACTGTTGATGAGGTACAGGTACAGATCCCTGAAGAAGATATGCCGGGCAGGCCTCTCAGGCGCGTTCAGTGCGAGGGCTGCGGTGATTGGGTGCAGGATTGCCGTGATGTGGAAAAGGATGGCAAAATCCTCTGTCGAGGCTGTGCCAACGGGAAGTATTACCAGCCAGTGAAATAATTCAGTAGATCGGGTTAGCGTAGCGTAACCCGACAAGAATACCTGATTACTATGATAACATTACTCGATTATGGCGCCGGCAATATCCGCAGTGTCAGAAATGCAATAAAAAAACTTGGTTACACTGTACAGGATGTGAAGAGTCCTGTTGATATTCTCCAGGCAGAACGTCTGATCTTTCCTGGTGTGGGAAGCTATGGCTCGGTCATGGAAAGACTGCAGCGCGAGGGGTTTGTCGAACCTCTGGTCGAACGGATCAGGTCTGATAAGCCCTTTCTTGGTATCTGCGTAGCCCTTCAGGCCTTGTTTGAAGGAAGCGAAGAGTCTCCGGGAGTGGCTGGCTTGTCCATTCTCAAGGGACAGGTGAAGCGTTTTGTCGATGGCTCGCTTTCTGTACCCCAGATTGGCTGGAACGGCATAAATCTACACAAAGATTCGCACCTGTTTGCAGACTATAACGCGGAAAAACTCTATTTTGTGCATTCCTACCGGGCCACTCTCCAGGATGAGGACCGGGACTGGCTGCTTACCACCACTGATTATGGTGAAGAGTTTGTCAGTGGAGTGGAACAGGGAAATGTTGCCGCCTTGCAATTTCATCCGGAAAAGAGTGGGACCGCCGGGCTTGCAATCCTTGAGAAGTATCTGCAGGGCAGGGGAACAGATGCCTTGACCGTGTCAACGCGTGGAAAAACTGATGAACGGGAGGCGACTCGTATGGCCAAACGCGTCATTGCCTGCCTAGATGTACGCAGCAATGACAACGGAGATCTGGTGGTAACCAAGGGGGATCAGTACGACGTACGCGATGAAGGTGAGGTAAGAAATCTCGGCAAACCAGTGGAACTGGCTAAGCGCTATTACGAGGAGGGGGCCGATGAGATCACCTTTCTGAATATCACTGGATTCAGGGACTTTCCCATGGAAGATCAGCCCATGCTTGAGGTCTTGCGCCGAACATCGGAGAATGTCTTTGTGCCCCTTACCATTGGCGGTGGAATCCGTCAGTTTACTGATAGTAATGGCAAAGAGTATACTGCCCTGGATGTGGCTTCCGAATACTTCCGCTCCGGTGCCGACAAGATCTCCATCGGCTCTGATGCCTGCTATATTGCTGAAGAGTATCTGCGTACAGGCAAAAAGACAGGCGAGAGTTCCATTGAACAGATTTCCTTTGTCTATGGCGCCCAGGCCGTGGTCATTTCCGTGGATCCGCGGCGGGTCTATGTCAAGAGTCCTGAGGAGACCAATCACCACACCCTGAAGACTGCTTTTCCCGGCCCTGATGGTGAGAAGTACTGCTGGTATCAGTGCACCGTCAAAGGTGGGCGGGAAGGCCGTGACCTTGATGCGGTTCAGCTGGCCACAAGCTGTGAGACCCTGGGGGCGGGAGAGATACTCCTGAACTGTATTGATAAGGACGGAACCAACAGCGGCTTTGACATGGAACTGATCAAACAGATACGGGCATCGGTCTCCATCCCGGTTATTGCCTCATCCGGTGCAGGATCTGCTGCCCATTTTGTCGAAGTCTTTCAGGAAACCGATGCTGAGGCAGCCCTTGCTGCAGGAATCTTTCACCGGAAAGAGGTGCCCATCTCTGAGGTGAAACAGGCATTGCAGGATAATGGTGTTGAGGTACGTTAGCAGGTTACTCAGAGTCAGAGGATATTCTTGCCTGATCCTGTCGACTCCCGAGCAATGTCCTTTGGTATGAGTCGAAGACATCTCCGTACCCCTCAAAGCATCATCTATTTCTGTACCATTATCACCATCTGTTCTCTGTATGCAGCACAGCCCATCCAACCGGTTTTTCAGCGTGAATTCGGCCTGAGTCAGTTCCAGGCCATCCTCTTTACCACCCTGATGATGACCCCTTTGGGCTTTGCCCCATTGATCTACGGTTTTCTTCTGGAGAGTTTTTCCGCCAAGATTTTGGTGAGGAGTGCCGTCCTCCTCCTTGGGAGCCTGGAGATCCTTTTTGCATTGAGCGACAGCTATCTGTCGCTCCTGATTATCCGGTGCCTGCAGGGCTTGCTGATCCCGGCTATCCTCACCTCCTTAATGAGTTATGTGTCGCTCACCTCAGAACCGCACGAGGTCCAGCAGTCCATTGGTGTTTACATTGCCTCTACTATTATAGGGGGATTCCTAGGTCGTTTTTTATCCGGACTTTTTACCGATCTCTTTGGCTGGCGTTTCTTCTTTCTGGTATTAGGCACCCTCCTGTTCCTTGCCTTTTTTCTCCTTGGCAGGATGACCCGAGATGTCAGTCTGCACTATGCCAGACCAAGCAGAAAAGATGTGGCTATGCTCCTTAGCGGCAAGCACACTCTCTGGCTCTATCTCACCATATTCTCTGTCTTTTTTTCTTTTGCCGCATTGATGAATTTTCTTCCTTTTCGTCTCAAAGAACTGAACAGTTCGTTTACTGAGGCCGGGATCGGGGTTATTTACATGGGATACAGCATGGGGATTGTGGCCTCGTTGAATGTGCGCAGAATTATTCGGTTCTTCGGCAACGAGATCCGGGCGGCGCAAGTGGGGATAAGCATCTTTGCCATGGGGACACTGCTCTTTCTGGTCACTGATCCTGTCCTCCTGTTTGCGGCCATGTTTGTGTTCTGCTTTGGGATGTTTCTGGTCCATGCCCTCCTTTCCGGTTATGTCAATACCATTGTTGTCAAAAATAAACCTCTGGCCAATGGCTTTTATATCTCTTCTTACTATACCGGAGGGAGTCTCGGATCAATGCTTCCTGTTTATGCCTACGCAGAATATGGCTGGAATGGATTTCTTGCAGTGCTCCTTGTTGTCCTCAGTTTTTCCTGGTTCAGTATCAGGAAACTGGGGAGTGTGCAAAATATGAAATGAGGCAAACGGCACGGCAGGTGGATTTTATTTTATCCATGGCTATAGCGTTATAGTCAAATCTAGTGGTAAAAAAATATTCTCAATCAACAGATCTGTTGAAGGCTTCCATGCCAGATCTTCTTCTGGTCATCCACTTATGAGCTTGATGCTGTCGATTTGGTTAGGGGATTATATCTTCCAAATTTATTGGGTTACGCTCACACAATCAGATTCCAAGGCTGGAGAGGAACAAGGTTCTACCACCCAAAAATTCCAGGGAAAAATCCGTTCTGAGCCCTGTGGGTAGAATATCTGTTAGGTATTGTTGGGGAATTTTGAGAGCAGGGTCAGTTGTAACCATGCCGATTTCCATAACTCGTTAATAGATCGTAGAAATTACGCATCGGTTTGTAACAAGTCATAAGATCATCTCTCCATTTGGCAATTTGTTGAAATCCATATGAAACCAACGAAGAGCCGAATTGTTCCACGCAAAAAAAAAAGTCCCTATACCCTTTTTTTGAGTATTTATACCTATTGACATTTCCCTTATATTTTTCATATGGTTAATAATAAAGATTAATAATGTGTAATTTTTTCTGTCGGAGAAAGAAGTTAGCTGTATGCGCAGAGGGTGACTGTGTCAGTCACCATGGATTCTTCAGATGAATGAAGAACCTCCCATATGTACTGCAGGGGCATACAGAGGATCGATGTACAACTCAAGATTGCTGTTTTAAGAGGCCTGATCATGACCCGTACACTAAGTGAAATATTAACCCCCAAAAGTGAAAAGACGGGTGTCAATGTTTCCGGTCAATTTCTTCCGATCCCTCCAAAAACCCTTGAGCAGACAGGTTTAAACCAGATTTTTGTAGAAGACCTGATTTGTAAAATTCTCCTGTCACGTGGATCGTTAAGCGGCAGGGAGATAGCAACAACGATCGGCCTTCCACTCAGTATTTTCAGTGACCTGCTCTATGACTTGAAGCAGCGACTCATCCTTGCCTATCAATCCACCTCCGGAGTGAGTGATTTTGATTATATTTTGACTGAAACCGGCAGGCAGAAAGCCTTACTGGCACGGGAGCAGTCAAATTATATTGGAACCGCACCGGTACAGTTCAACGAGTACATGGTCAGTATTGAGAAACAATCGATTCGCAATGAACAACCCGGCCCTGAACAACTGAAAGGCGCGTTCAAAGGGCTTGTCCTACCCGATCATTTTATAGAGGCACTTGGTCCTGCGGTGAATTCCGGCAGGGGGCTGTTTCTCTATGGGGATCCAGGAAACGGAAAGACGGAAGTTGCCATACGAATTGCCAAATGCTTCACGGACGCTGTATACATTCCTAAAACCATCATTGTAGAGGGAGAACTCATACAACTCTATGATCCGCAATTTCATAATTTAGTAGAAACTGACAATGAACAGGAAGACTCAGACCAGCGCTGGTTGAAAATTGAACGTCCCGCAGTTGTCGTTGGCGGTGAGATGGACATGAATTCACTTGAGATTGGCTATAATGAGAAAACAAAAATCTGTGAAGCTTCACTGCAGCTGAAAGGGAACAGCGGGGTTTTTGTCGTCGACGATTTTGGTCGTCAGCGAGTGAGTCCAGAGGAGATGCTGAACCGATGGATTCTGCCGCTTGAAAAGCGAATAGACTACCTGACCCTGCCAAGTGGGAACAAAATAGAGGTTCCCTTCAATGCCTTGCTGGTATTTTGCTCAAACCTGGATCCGGGTCAGATTCTTGATGAGGCCTTGCTGAGAAGAATACCCTATAAAATTTGTATGCAGGACCCCAGCGAAGAAGATTTCATCACCATATTAAAAGAGGCCACCGAACGCTTTAAGATTCCGTATGACAAAAGCTGTGTCGACTACCTGATGGAAAAATACTTCCGCGGTGTCAGACCCATGAGAAGCTGCCATCCAAGGGATATCCTGCAGCAACTCGTCAATATAGCCTTATATGAAAACAGGCCACCCTTGATGACCAAAACAGACCTGGACAAATCGATAGACCTTTATTTTACAGCAACGCATAGTGAAGAAGTCAACTGACTGGTGACATTTTTTGCGAAAGGACCAGTAAGCAGGAGTAGAAGAAAATTTACGCCGAGAGAACCTATAACAGGAACAATGGGTGCTGGTGTGAGAGTTTGATTGGTGTCTCGGTTGAATGAGGAACTCATCCAATCAGATGCCTTTATAGGCAGGTTTCTTCAGTAAATAGGTTGCTGTAGGAACGTTGAAACAATTCAAAAGAGGAGATTGAAAATGAAATGGCTCACAACAAAAGTTAGAAGTTTTTTTCGTGAAGAAGACGGTGTAACGGCTATTGAGTATGGACTTATTGCAGCCCTTATAGCGGTTGTCATTATTGTCGCAGTCGCAACAACTGGAAACAGCCTAAACGTAATTTTCACTACCGTCGCTAATTATCTTACTAATGCTGCTACTCCTTGATTGTTGCATTACCTGATAGTTAAAAAAAACATAACAGCAGGCAGATTGTTCGCTGTTTCTCTAAGACTGAAAAAGCGGACAATCTGTGCTGGTTATCAGGGAAAAGATGTTATAAACCAAGGTCTTACCTTTTTTGTTCAGTGGTAGAGTATTTTTGGAATGACGTTGTATCTAACGTTATGTTCAACCAGGCAATTCCAGGACTGGAGGATTAAATAAAAATCAATGCTGCCATTGCTACAGTGAGGTTAAGGAGATAAGCAGTGCATTATGTTGAATATTGATCTCAATGTTTTTATACAGCTTATCCTTTATGGGGGGCTGATAATCATCCTTGTAATTTCTTCAGTAACCGATCTGTATCAACGGCGCATACCAAATTTGGTTACCTATCCGACCATCTGTATAGCACTTGCTACATATTCTTTTATCGGTGGATTGAATGGCTTTCTTTTCAGCCTATATGGTTTGAGCTTCGGCTTTGTTGTTTTTCTCATCCCTTATCTCATGGGTGGTATGGGTGCTGGTGATGTAAAGTTGATGGGGGCAGTCGGAGCCGTTCTTGGTTTCAAGCAGACTATTATTGCTTTATTATTCGTAGCAATCGCAGGAGGAGTAATAGCGCTTGGACTGATTGTATATCGACGAACATTCAAACAAACACTCTCGAGGATATTTGTGTCGTGCTTGTTTTTAGGTGCGCATAACGATACCTCACTATTGAAACTTGATAAGAATGGACTTACGCAGGATGGAATACCGTTTGCTGTTGCGATTACAAGTGGTGTTTGCCTGTTTTTCATATACCTGGTGATAAACATGGAAACATCACCTGTCGTTGGTGTTTTGTGATTAGGCTCACATGGGGCACCATATCAGGATGGAGGAGGGAGCATGAATAAATCGGCACGCATACTATTTCTTGTTGTAGCGCTTGTGGCGGCTTCTTTTGTAAGCTATGTAGTATACCAAAGGACAGCCACCCAACCTACTGTTGTGACACCTGAAAGCAGTCAGGAACTTGTCCAGATTGCAGTGGTGGAACGTAATCTTAACAGAGGCGCAAAAATCACGGTTCAGGATTTACGCATGGCGTCCTATTTAGGGGAAACCCTGCCAAAAGGCCATTTTACCGACCTCGACACAGCCGTGGGCAGGATCGTTATTAAATCTGTTCAGGCAACAGAGCCGCTCCTTGAGTCAGCTCTTGCTCCACCAGATCTCAAAAAAGGTGGGTTGGCTGCAGTTATCACCTCTCAGAAACGTGCCATGGCTGTAAAAGTTGATAATGTTATAGGTGTTGCCGGTTTTTTGCATCCTGGGCATTTGGTTGATGTTCTTGTTACCCTGCAGAAACCAGGAGAAAAGAAGTCCTCGGTAACCAAGACGGTTCTTGAAAATATCCTTGTGCTCTCTGTTGGAACACAGGCCCAGGAAACTGCGGAAAAGAAGTCTCAAAAAGTCACTGTAGCCACCTTGGAGGTAGATCTTGAAGAGGCAGAGAAACTCGCGCTCGCCGTTAGTCAAGGAAGGATTCAACTTGCCTTGCGTGGATATTCAGACACTGACCAGATTCTTACCAAGGGTATGACGGTTGCGACCCTTTTAAAATCATATGCCACTGCAAGCAATGCGCCGGTAAAGGTAAGTAAAGTGAAAACTGCCGCCCCTAAGGAACCGATTGTAAAAACACAATTAGTCGTTGAGGTTATGAACGGCAATAACGTCAAGAGCTTAAAAATGGATGGCAATTAAAGAGGTAAAGCATGGAGAAAAGCAAACTTGAAAAACAAAGTCTGGTGATTGTATGCGTCGTAAGCCTCTTGAGTGTTCTGTTTATGATTCACCCTGCCTGGTCTGCAACCACCGGTAAAGCAGAGATCATCATTGACACAGAGCCTGGCCAACCTATCAATCTGCTAGTGAATAAGCTAGCGAAGCTAAAATCTCCATCAGTAATTAAAAGGGCTTATGTTGTCAATCCTGAGATTGCTGAGTTGATCTATTCCAAGACGCAGTCGCCGAAATGGGTTTTTGTTAGTGGCAAGTCCGTGGGAACTACTCAGCTGACCCTCTGGGGGGAACAAAATAAACTTCTTGGAACGTTTGAGATTGTCGTAAGGCCTGATGGGTCTGGTTTGAAAAAGAGCCTTTATGAGATTTTCCCAAAAGAAAATGTGTCCATCAGATCTTCCGGGGATTTTATAACCTTGACTGGCACAGTTTCAGGCTCGATGAAACTTGCTAAAATTCTGAAACTTGCCGAAGCATTTGCACCGGGAAAGGTTATTAATTTGCTCCAGGTTGGAGGTATCCAACAGGTAATGCTGGAGGTTCGAATCGCAGAAATTACAAAATCGGTGGGCAATCACCTTGGCATAAACTTTTCCTGGGTTGGCAGTAAAGGTTTCGGTTTAAATCTTTTGGGTTCTCTGATCGGAGGCACAGAAGACGGTTCAGTTGGAATCGGTCCTTCGGTCAATGCTGTACTAGGTTTTCTTGGAGGGGATCCGGTCATTGTGGCAATTGACGCCTTACAGGAAGAAGGTTTGTTGCAGATACTTGCAAAACCGACCTTAATAGCTCAAAGCGGTCAAAATGCCAGCTTTCTTGCAGGAGGGGAGTTTCCCTATCCCTATTCGACAGGTTTTGACAATATCAGCATAGAGTGGAAGGAATTTGGTATTGGCTTGAACTTTACCCCAACGGTCCTTGGCGATGATACAATCTCCCTGGTCATCTCGCCTGAAGTCTCTGATCTTGATTTTAGCAATTCAGTCTTATTAGGGGGGGTTGCTGTGCCGGCCATCGTTACCCGTCGTATGTCTACGGTTGTGGAACTGAAGGATAACCAAAGTTTTGCCATTGCCGGACTGCTCAAAAATAATGTTCGTGAGTCACTAGAAAAATTCCCAATCCTTGGTGATATTCCAATAATAGGTGCCCTTTTCAGGAGTACAAGGTACCAGAAGGACGAGACTGAGCTAGTTGTTATTGTCACCCCGCATCTTGTCAAACCCATCGACGCAGATGAAATGCCCTTGCCAACAGATTCTTTTGCAGACCCCACGCCTTTTGAAGTCCTCATGCTTGGAATGCTTGAAAAAGGACAAGATTCGAATGCAGAGGGTGATGAGTATGCTGGAATTGATAATTCTACTGAAGGATCAGGTTCAACCCCGGTGATGGAAGGTGACTTTGGCTATATCGTTCCGGAATAGCTTGTGTCGATAATCAATGTGGATCATTTAATTGTCAAACGAGGCTGATTTTGAATAATGGAGTAATATAATGGAAAGAGGATTATATTTCAGTATCCTGATAGTTATAATGCTTGGTTTCTCGGTTGGTTGTGCAAAACGGGAGACACAGGTAGACAGGTTTTACGGAACATCCTATGAGTTGGCTAAGCAGAGCCAAATTCATAATCCTGAAGCTGGAGTCAAGGATGGCCCGTCAATGGGACTTGAAGGAGGTGTCGCCTCAAGTGTTATCAAACGCTACGAAAAAAGTTTTAAGGAACCTGCCGCAAAAACAGAGACTTATAAGATGGAATAGTTCCGTAATATGGGGAAAGGATGATGATTAGATCAGAGAAAGGCGTTTCTGCAGTTGAGTTTGCTCTGATAGCTCCACTGCTCTTTGTCCTTACTTTTGGTATTATAGAGTTCGGTCTTCTTCTTTTTGATAAGGCCGTAGTGACCAATGCCTCAAGGGAAGGTGCCCGTGCAGCAATTGTTTTCAACACCAACGGTACCGAATACACACCATTAGTTGACAATGATATACGAAATGTTGTGATAGCCTATGCGAACGAATTTCTCGTTAGTTTTGGAGGGGCTGGAGAGAATGATCTCACCAGTACTGATATCGTGATTGATCCATCTGATGGGCTTCGAGTATCTGGGGGAGATGTCACTGTTACGGTAACCTATACATATGATTTTCTTGTTTTCCCTGATCTTACCAACTTGATCGGTGGATCATTTACTGGAACTATTGACCTGGTAGGCACAACAGTAATGAGAATGGAATAGTCGGAAATAGGGGGCTATTGACGATGATAATCTATAACAGAATGTTACGAAACAATGAAAATGGTGCCACAGCAGTTTATGCTGCTGTGGTACTTGCTATGCTGATGATGGTTGCTGCACTCGGAGTGGATGTTAACTATTTGTATGGTGTTCGTAATGAATTACATAATTCCGCAGATGCAGGAGCATTGGCTGGCGCGATTATGTTGTTTGATAGTGAAGGTGGATTAACTCGTGATTTGGCTATTGCTGAGGCAAATGAATTTGCAGGGAAAAATAAAACGGGCAATCAGTTTGTCGATGAAATAACAGTAGAAACCGGTCATTGGTCCTTTGCAAACCAAGAATTCACTGCAAACTCGGCTGTAGACCAAGGGGTCGGCTGGCAGGAAATGTCTTTTAGTGACCTTGATACGTATGATCCAGATAATCCATTTATCAACGCGGTCAGGGTTCAGACATACCGGAGTGACACTCCGTCCTTTTTCGCTCATTTTTTCGGATATGATCAGTTGTTTGTCACTGCTGATGCCGTAGCCTATATTGGTTTTGCCGGAACACTACTCCCGAATGAGCTTGACATGCCGATTGCCCTATGTGAGGACACTATCCTCTTTGAGGGAGCATATTCCTGTAATATGGGCAGGATGTTGAACGATTCCACCAATAATCCCGGGACGTCAGAGACTGCCATGTGGACAGATTTTAGCCAGGACAACCCCGCGGATGACACCCAAAATTCTTGTGACACTGCCAATGCCAATACAATGAAGGGACTGACTGCAGGGTGTAGTAGTAATCCTAAATCTGTTGTTTTTGGGTTGGGGATAGGATCAGTTAATGGTGTACAGGATGTTGTTCTTCGCAATGTTTTTGATTGTTGGATGGCATATGCGGATAACGATAACGATGGCGATCCTAATCGAGTTTGGCCTCTTATACTGCCGGTAATTCACTGTGATGTTGACAATACTTGTTCACCCCTCGTTGGTGCTGTTGCGGTAAATGTCGTATGGATCCAACCCAAAAATGTTCCGTGGGGCGACATACCGCAGGATGAGAATGTTCCAACTGAGATGAATGTTCCTGATTGGATGAAAGAGAAATTTAACATACAAGATGATTGGAGTTGTGTCACAGGAGGTACAGTCGAAGGGCGGCAAGACTGCTGGAAGAGTTTTGTTGATACCTTTAAACTGCGGAATGCCAATACCATGGACCCTGAGACCGACTTAATAGATCCGGACGACTACGAGGAAATGTACCAAAAAAAGAACATATTTTTTCTTCCGAGCTGTGAGGAATACCCACCCACCGGTATATCTGGAGGTGCAAATTTTGGTGTTCTGGCAAAAATCCCGAAGCTTGTCGAGTGAGTTACCGGGGCAGAGGCGGTAAGTATGAAATTGGATCCTGAATGAAATGAGAGGGGTGTCTAAAGGAATTATATGAGCATTCAAAGAAAATTGTTATCTGTAAAGCTTGCCATCAAAACGCGCGAAGTTCTGGTCAGTCTTACCAAAATTATTGACGGTTTTGAGGGCTTCACACTGCAGGAAGATCAAGACGCTTCCCAGGTTGATGTCCTTGTCCTTGAAATAGGGAGTGACCCGGCGTCTGAATTTGAGACGATCAAGGCGCTGTTGAAAGAAAATGTTGTAGGAAACCTTTTTCTCACCTCAGCCAAAACAACTTCTGATATTCTCCTCCCAGCTCTGCGAGCAGGTGCAAAAGAGTTTTTTCCTCAACCCATAGACCCTGATGAGGTTAAGGAGGCTTTTTATAAAATTCTAAGTGAATCCCTGCAAAGAGCAGAGGAGGGTGAGGAACAGGCGAGCCTTGGTAAAATTTTCAGTGTCTTGGGGGCAAAAGGCGGTGTTGGCACAACAACGTTTGCCGTCAACCTGGCAACCTCCATCCAGGCCCTGGACAAGGAAAAGCTTGTTGCCCTGATCGATATGAACAGGCTTGTTGGTGAGGTCCCCTTGTTTCTTGATTTGGAAACAGATACGAATTGGGAGGAGATTGGAAAGAATTTCAGCAGACTTGACACCGCCTACCTGCAAAGCGCCATGGCAGAACACTCGTCCGGAGTGTATGTGATGCCGGCACCAAGCAAGCTTGACACAGAGACCCGTCTGCCTGCAGGATTTCTGTTTCAATTAGTAAAGGCCATGCGCCAGTTTTTTGATTATATCATTGTCGATGGCGGTATGTATTTTGATGAGGATTTATTCAAGATATTTGCAGAATCGCAAGCTGTTTACCTTGTCTCTATTCTCAGTCTCCCCTGCATTATAAATGTTAAAAAGCTGCAGGAGTCCATCTATACAACTGATGGTGTTTCAAATGGGAAACTCCAGATTGTTGCCAATCGATATGAAAAGAAAGCTCAACTCAGCCTGAGTGAAGCCAATAAAATAGTTGGCACAGAGATATCCAGGACAATACCTAATGATTACTCCTTGGCAATGACAGCCATCAATAACGGAAAAGTACTTGCAGAAATTTCTGCAAAATCAAACGTCGCAAAAGTTTATAAAGAAATTGCTGAATCTATAGTTGAACCAGCTGCAAAAAGGCCTGGCTCTTTATTTAACTGGTTCAGGAGATCATGAACTAAATTCCCAGAGGAGCGAAGATTTGGACCTTCAAGAACTTCTAAAAAATCTGGAAACCTCAGCAGACAGCGTCGATACAAAAAAAGAGGCTGTACTGAACATCGCTGACATTGATGTTTCTGATGAATACGTGGAATTAAAATCAAATATTCATGACCGGTTGACCAAGATAATAGATCTGTCACTCCTTGAGGATGTTGAAGAAGTTCGTTTGCGCAGAGAGATCAATAAAGCAACGGATAGCATATTGGCCGACGAAACTCTGGCAACTATACCCCTGAATGCGCAAGAACATGATCGTCTTTTAAAAGAAATCGAAGATGAGGTGATGGGTTTGGGGCCGCTTGAGGGGCTCATGAAGGACCCCTCAGTCTCTGATATCCTTGTCAACTCATATAGATCCGTCTATGTTGAACGATACGGGAAAATTGAAAAAACAAGGGTGCGTTTCAAGGATGATGCGCACCTGATGCGAATCATTGAGAAGATAGTCTCTGCCGTTGGCAGAAGGATTGATGAAATTTCGCCCATGGTCGACGCTCGTCTTGAAGATGGTTCTCGGGTCAATGCCATCATTCCTCCCCTGGCCCTTGATGGTCCATGTCTTTCAATCAGAAGATTTTCAGTTGATCCCCTGACATTGAAAGATCTGACCCTGCTGAAGACAATAACTCCTGGTTTTGGCGAACTGCTCAAAGCCATTGTTCAATCGCGACTCAACGTCCTCATATCCGGGGGAACAGGATCTGGTAAGACAACATTATTGAATGTCATGTCGCAGTTTATTTCTCCTTCTGAACGGATCGTCACTATTGAGGATTCAGCAGAACTGCAACTTAAACAGGATCATGTGGTTCGTCTTGAAACCAGGCCACCAAATCTTGAGGGAAAAGGGCAGATTACCCAGCGAAACCTTGTGCGTAACAGTCTGCGAATGCGGCCGGACAGAATTATTGTCGGTGAGGTTCGCGGGGCTGAGGCCGTTGATATGCTTCAGGCAATGAATACTGGTCATGACGGATCTCTGACAACAGTGCATGCAAATACCCCGGTAGATGCATTAATGCGTATCGAGACCATGGTTAATATGGCCGGGTTTAACCTTCCCAGTAATTATATCAAGAAATTTATCAGTTCAGCAATTGATGTTGTTGTTCAGGTTGAGAGACTGGTGGACGGGTCAAGAAAGATTGTCAGTCTTCAGGAAATCACGGGAATGGAAGGAAACGTGATCACCATGCAGGAGATCTTGTCATTTGAGCAGAGCAGTGTGGATAAAGAGGGTATTGTTTCAGGTCAGTTTCGCACCCACGGTGTACGGCCGAAATTTTTTGAACGATTCGTGAAAATGGGTATACCGATATCAGAAGATTTCTTTGATGTTGAATAGTTTTTTTAGATTGGAAAAGGTGAACAATGGAAATTGCTTTCTCTGTCGCACTCTTTTTTCTTACGCTTATCGTATTCGAGCTGGTTTACTCGATTTTCAGGAAGTCCGATACACGTTCGGTCAATAGAGTAGTAGAGAGTTATTCAACCAGTTTGCAGGAAGAGGAAGAGATCGATATCCTCTACTATCGAAAATTAAGCGATATTAGGGTCTTTAATACTTTTCTCGCAGCAATTCCTGCTGTGGGCAGATTGGATGAACTCATGCAGCAGGGTGGGGTTAAAATGCTTGCTGGGGTCTTTATCCTTTTTACCCTGACCATCGGTGCCTTGCTTTTTCTCCTCTGTGCATCATTACATACAGTTCTTCCTCTGTCCATTGTCATTTCATGTGTCGGAGCCTTGCTGCCGTTTTTTTACCTCCTGTATAAACGCAAAAAGAGACGATCAGAATTCGAGACCCTGTTCCCCGATGCTCTTGATCTTATGGGTTATTCTTTAAAGGCCGGCCATTCAATAACGGCCAGTTTTAAAATGGTAGCTGATGAAATGGCTGACCCGGTCGGAGAAGAATTTGGTCGTATTGTTGAAGAACTCAATTTTGGCAGAGACCTTGATTCTTCTTTGAAAAATTTTTCGCGCAGGATTGATTCTCCAGAACTCAAATTTTTTGTTACCTCAGTGATTATTCAGCGTGAAACAGGCGGCAATTTGGTTGAGATGCTCCAACGGATATCTGTAGTTATCCGCAAGAAATTTCGTTTTCGTGAAAAAGTAAAAACATTGAGCGCAGAAGGGAAACTGTCAGCAATAATTCTGCTGGCTTTACCATTTTGTATAGCAGCAGCGATAATTGCGCTAAATCCAGAGTATATTATGGTGTTGGTAACTGACCCTATAGGCCCTTATGCTATAGGCGTTGCTCTAATAATGATGAGTATCGGTTCTTTTATAATGTACAGACTGGTACAATTGGATATGTGAGTATTTTTATGGAAAACACTGCCTTGCTTCTTTCAATAGCAACATTTGTTGCTATCATTCTGCTTTACATCGCTTTCTCGTTATTTTTGTCTGCCCGCGCAAAAAACAGAGATTTAATAAAGCGAACAGAAAAGTGGAGTGAGAAGGCAAAGGATTCAGATGGTTCTGGTACAGAAAAGCAAGGTTCAAAAGGGAAAGGATTGCTTGCGTTCCTTAAATTGTCTGCCAAAACCAAAAATGATTCCAACGCAAGCATTTATGCCGATACCCCGCTTTTTTACCAGCGGGCCGGTATTTATGACCGTAATTCCATACGTTCTTATCGGACAGTACGGATTCTACTTCTTCTAATCCCGTTTATATTGTTGATTTTTTCCCACTTTGTTTACAATCGTCCTGTTAACAACATGATCCTGTTTAATGTTGTTGTATTTGGGTGTATTGGATACTTCCTTCCGGTATTCTGGTTGAAACTGGTTGCACACTTCCGGAAGAAAGAGTTGAACAGGACCTTCCCTGATGCAATGGATTTATTGATGGTCTGTGTGGAGGCCGGTATGGGAATCGATTCTGCTATCCGGAGGGTATCGCAGGAAATATATATTACCAGTCCCGAATTGGCTAAAGAATTTAGAATTCTGTCACTGGAGCTGAAAACCGGAAGATCACGCAATTCCTGTCTCAAAAATCTTGCCCAGAGAGCAGATCTGCCTGACGTGAACAACCTGGTAAGTCTCCTTATTCAGGCAGATAAATATGGAACCGGAGTGGCAAATGCTCTCAAGATACATGCAGAAGAAATGAGACAAAAGAGATACAGCAGACTTGAGGAGTTGGCGGCAAAACTGCCTGTAAAACTTGTTGTTCCTTTAACGCTATTTATTTTCCCAGCATTTTTTGTTGTTATTATGGGACCCGCAGCAATTTCAGTGTTTCGTGTGATCATACAGGGGTGAGAATATGAAAAGGAAATGGATTTTGGAAAAGAGAGGAAATATTTGGAGGGTGAAAATTTTGTGCTTGCTCCTATTTTCCCTGCTTTTCAGTGGCTGCAGTTATCATGATAGCCAGTTTTCCTACTTTAATATGTTGGATACTGAGAAAAGAACTTTACGAAACAAAATAGCTGCCGAAAAATTCTGGTCATCTGTACGACCGGTATCGACCCTTTCTGCTTCTTATTACAAACTGGGACGATACTACCAGCAACAAGGGAAATATGATAAAGCCATCGCAGAATTTAGCAAAGCCCTGCGCAATGACGGCAGGTATTGTAAGGCATATAATGGGATTGCAATGTCCTATGATGCCCTGAAACGTTGCGAAATTGCTCACGACTCCTATGAGGAGGCCATACAGTGCGATCCGAAGGGAGCCTATTTATACAATAATTACGCATGTTCAAGTCTCCTCTGTGGGGATTATGAAAAAGGGCTTGCCTTACTGCTGGAGGCTGAACAGTTGTCTGAGGACAACAGTCGTATCAAGAATAACTTAATGCTCGCTCAAGCAATTGTAGAGCGAGAGTATAACCTGAGTAAAACGGTTTCGAATAGTGAAGCCGTTGTCCTGGATGCTCAAACAGGTTTGGAATCAGCAGAAAATAAGAATAAGAACGAACTGGCTGACCCTCATTATGAAATACCGGGAAATTCTACCCCTATGGAAATACATAGTATGGTCATGATTGACAGAGATCCTGTTGGACATGCGGAGATGTCTCTGCTTAACATGAGTGGTCTTGTTGGGCAACAACCAACTATTGCTCTTGCAGCAAAAGAGGTGCTTGATCTCTCAACGGAAGATGTGAGTGTTGCTGATAAGGAGACTGGTTCTGAATTTGTATCTACACTAGAAAAGAATATAGCGATCATCAGCCATATTGCAGAAAAATCAAATAAGATAATTGTCCTCACTCAGACAAGACCTTTGCATAATCAGACAAACAGTGCCGTTGAAGTGTCTAATGGCAATGGGGTTACCGGCATGGCTGGCAGAAGTGCTGAATATTTTCGTGCCTACGGCTTTAACATTCGCAGAATAACGAATGCAAAAAACTTTCGCTTTAATGACAGTGTGATATTCTACAGAGAAGGGTATCTGCAGGTGGCAAAAGAACTAGCTAGGGTTATCCCGGGAGCTCAGAATTTAGAAAAGGTCGATTCTCTCGGAAGAGCATCCATAGGAGTCAGGGTTCTTTTGGGCAAGGATTTAGTGAATGTACGATTTCCGGAAGGTTATACTCAGAACTTGGTTGATTATTCCAGGTTGAAAAAAGAGAATTTGATTACCATGACCAAAACTTTTTAAGTTGGAGTTTATCATTTATGTGATATCATTCCCGCGAAGGCGGGAATCCAGTACCCCATGAACGGCCAAGGAGTAACAAGTGATTTTTAGCTAAGTTTTCTATAGAGCCACAGTAAAAATTGTCATGCCGGGCTTGACCCGGCATCCTGGCCGTGGCAAGAATGACTTGATTCTATCCCTCCGCTCCCTAACGTATGATTCCCTTTCTCCTGACGATTAAAACAAAGTCTTACTTATGAAACAAGAATCAATTCTCAAGGCAAGTTCAAAGCCTCAATTTCTTCTATCTTTTGACAACCTACTCAGGATTACTGTCATATTGACAACACTCTTTTTTTTGAACAGCTGTTCCTTTTTCCAGAATGACACTGGGCCTAATATTGAGAAACAGATTGAACGTCAGCAGGCTCAGCGTGAACTTATGTCAGAACCGGTTCCAGTGGAGAATCGGACAGCAGCAGAATTTGAAGAGTTGGGTGACCGTTACTTGTTGAGAGGTGATATAAACAGGGCCTATATTTACTACCTAAAAGGACTTGGAGCTGAGCCCAATAATGTGTCCCTTGTTCATAAACAAGGGGCTTTGTTACTCAAGAAGAGTAAATTTGTTGAAGCAGAGGCAGTATATAAAAAGTTACTTGCCGTGAATAGTGAGGACTCAGTGGCTCTTGAAGGCCATGGGAAAGCATATTTCGGAATGGGAAAATTCGCAGAGGCCGAGCAGGATTTTCTTGCTGCGATTGAGGTCAATTCTAAACAATATCAGTCACATGAGTTTCTTGGTCTGCTGTACAGTAGACGGCAAGAATACGACCAGGCGATAAACCGGTTCAAGACCGCACTGGCTCTTCAACCACGCAATGTGGCTATCAGTAATAATTTAGCAGTCACCTATTACCTCAATGGTGATTTTGAAGAAGCAGTCCATTTATTTAAGGGTCTGGCAAGAACTTCATCAAATAAAAAAATTAATAATAACCTGGCCCTCGCTTATTTCCAGCTTGGCTTCTACGAGAAAGCAATAAGCAGCTTCAAACGAGGATCTGAAAATGAAGCTGAAGCTTATAACAATATGGGGTATGAGTTCTTAACCAATAGGAAATATAGTGAGGCAATCCAGGCATTTGAAAAGGCAATCGCCCTCCATCCTAAGTTTTATCCTGCCGCCCATAAAAATCTAGATATTGCTAATCATGAATTGTCGAAGGAAGTTGCAGAAGTAGGAAAATAGAAATGCTAAGGCACATTAGCTATAGGCGATTCTTGTGCGAGTCAGGAGTATAAGTAAAAGTTTATGGGTAACAATCTCTATGACTGGTTCGGTCTGAATCAGAGTATATTTTTATCAATTAACAACCTTCATGCACCTGTCTTAGATCAGTTTATGCTTTTTGTGACATTCCTTGGTCACCCGAGACTTTATCCATTCTATATTGCATCCACCCTGTTATTAATGTGGTTCAAGCCTGGCATGATGCCGCAACGAAATGTTGTGACTTTTGCCGTGAGCTATATAGTGACCTCCATTTTTCTTGTCCCTTTACTCAAGTCTTTCTTTGATTATCCGCGTCCTCTCATTATTCTAGGTAAACAAAATGTGACAGTATTAGGCAATCCGGACACTCTCCACTCTTTTCCATCTGGACACTCTGCTTATGTAATTCTCTTGGCCGCTTCACTTTTTCCTGATATCCCTCGACTAGGGAAAATTGCTCTCATAACTTTCACCTTGTTGGTATGTGTATCTCGTATTGCAGTAGGGGCACATTTTCCTGCCGATATCGTCGGTAGTTTGATGCTGGCACTCACGGTCGTTTTTGTTGTGCGTTTTGTAATTGGACTAGGCAAAGAAGGAAACTGCACCAACTTCGAACTCATGGAAAGCAAAAGCAATGTCAAAAATGAAACGCCAAGAAGGAATCTTTAGTGAATAGTATCTATCTGCGCTCTATTTGGATCATTCTTTCCATATATGTAATTGTAACATTGTTAACTATGGCAGTGTCCTACTCTGTTGAAGCCCCATATGTTTTTTTGTTAAAGGATACCGGTTGGATATTGCTTTCTGTTCTCTTGTATTTAGGATTGCTAGGCATTGTCTGGGATGGTGTCTTAATTCTTACTGGTTTGATATTTGAAACATTTCGTCGCTGGGGAGGGTATGGTGAAGGCATTTTGATAACAGTCAACTCCACTAGAAAAATACGATTTTTTACTCGTGGTTTATCGCCTTTGATTTTAATTTTGGTAACCTCATTTGTCATTTTAGGCACAGGCAATATCACATTGATAAGCCTTAAACTTATTGGCTCTACAACTGAATGGAGAGATCCATTTTTTTGGGCAATAGAAGGGCCGATTATCGAGAGGATAGCCAGCTTTCCCATTAACACCAGCGCCTGGGACAAGCTTTACCACAGTGCTTGGGGGATTGAGTTGTTCGCAGTATTTGTATTGGTCGTGATTGGAAAGAATTCGAAGGTTGTTCTCAGTTACTGTGTGTCAATGATTTTGCTTTTTTATAGCGGCCGCTTTTTAGGCGTGTTGAATCCAGTTATGGGCCCAGGATTCTTCAAGCCGGAACTATTCACTTACCTCAACGGATCAGTAACCGACATAGCCATGCAAAAAGTTGCAGAAGTTATGGCAAGTGGACCTGAGTTATCTAAAGATCGCAGTGGAATGCTTTTAGGAGGGGTTTCAGCCATGCCAAGTTTACACTTGGGAATGGTTACCCTGACATCCTTTTGGTTGGCTATTGAGAAGCGTAGCACCTTATTTGCGACAGTGCCTTGGGTGTTGCTGGTTTGGATGTCAACTGTTGTTCTTGGATGGCACTATATCTTAGATGGAGCTGGTGGAATCGTGCTTGGGGTGGTATGTGTGTGGATAACTCAACGTGCTTTACAGGCTCTTGAGGTTGACGCTTCAGTGGTTAGCGTGTAACCCTCCCTAACAATAGTACCAGTTAACTTAGAGTTTTTCGGCATAGTAATGAAAAGGAGAACGGCACATGAGGAAATCACGATTTACCGAAGCAAAGGTTGTCCGTATTCTCAAAGTGGTTGAAGGAGGCAGGTAGGTTAAAGAAGTCTGTCGAGA
>CAYPEU010000004.1:0-72226 GCA_964409855.1 uncultured Desulfocapsa sp. | reverse complement strand
CTTTGTTGAAATTTGTATAAATTGTCCTTGACGGAACAACTCAGAAGTCTACTGTTCACCTCTAATTTCTGACTTCTCATTTCCAGACCAGCAATTGGCTCTCTCAAAATGATATCTTGTCAGGAACTATCTCAACTTGCAGTATTTCTAAGATACTTACTCTTGCCACTGGTATCCTCTTAATTCTTTCCCCAAAATTCCTGTGAAAAATATTTCATCCGTGCTTGAATGAATAATGAAGCTCTCATGGAAATTTTCTATGTATTAACATTCGATATGCACAAAAATGGAGTTATAAGATGACTATTTTACATACTAAATTTATCGTTCATTGGACAGGAAAAGACTTCCATGTACCAATCAATAATTTAGACGATAATCTAAGAGATAAATATATACAGAGATTGATAGATACCTTAGAAAATGGTTTTTATATGAAAATAGGTACCGAAAAAATCTATGATTTAGAATGCAAATGGATTCAGCCATCAATTTCAAGAGTATGTTTTACGGAAATAAAATTGAGTTTAGCAAAAAAGCACGCTCAAACTTATGGTAATTTGGGGATAGGTGTAGATAGAGATTTTGTTTTAAAAAGGTATGGTAATCCTGTTTTTTATGTGACGAATGGTAATTATTCAAATGTAGTTGTATGCGCTAGAAAAGTAGAAAACTATTTAAAAAACAAGAATGAAAATATTTTGAAAGAATTTCTGATATTATTAGCATATTTCAAAAACATGAATGAACAGAATTCAGATGAATTGGTTTATTACGATGAATTAGAATGGAGGATTACTCATCTTCGTCGCCTTGATAATGAAAGTATTCTTACAGTCCAAGATGAGGACAATCATATTTATAGAATTCCTTTAGCTAAAGATGATGTAAAGGTAATTGTGTTCCCAGATAAAAGGACAAAAACAAAAGCATTTAAAAATGATGATTTTTTAAAATTAATTGATAAACCAATCTGTGTTACAATAGATGATTGTGAAAATTTCTAAGCATAATCGGGTAGAGTGAGTTTTTCTCCCCCATCTCCCCCATCTCCCACAATACCCTGCGTTTGAGATTGCCAAGTCCAATCGACTAAGATTCTATCCACCATCCAACTAGACACTGCTACTGTTCACCTCTAATTTCTGACTTCTCATTTACAAGCCAGCAACAGACTCTCTCTTATTTTTTTCTCTAAAATTCCTGTTTAAAATATTTCCTCTGTGATTGTATTAATAGTGAAGAATTTATAGATAGGTTGAGCGTGAGCGGAGCCTTTCAAGGCCAATGGAGCCGACTGCGAGTCTCGCGGCTCATTCGGCACCGGAAATGATGAATGATTATGGAAGCATCTGAAAAAGAAAAGAGAATAAAAGAATTTAAGGATGAATATTTCTCCCTTCATACCGTCGTAGATTCATTTGATACCAAGACATTAACCATTAAGGCTTGGAGTGTTACCGTTGGCATGTCAGGAATTGGGGGAGCATTCGTTAGCCATTCTCCGGTTCTTCTATTGTTAGCCAGCTTTAGTGCATTCGTTTTCTGGATTCTGGAATACTATTGGAAATCATTTCAGTATCCCCATTTCATAAGAATTGATGATATTGAAGATTATATAATTGGAAACAAGGACTCGTTAGAACCTATGCAAATAGGTAAGTCTTGGGAGACAAATTATCGGGCCGGTGGCCTCAAAAGAGCTTTTACAATCATGAAATGGTCCAACGTACTGACTCCCCATATCTATGTTTTTCTCTGTGGTCTTGGTATTTATGGAGCACAGCGGTTTTGTCTAATTACTGTATAAATTGTTTTTAACCAATTGCCTCTGCCAAAAAGATAAATAATGGCCACAAAAGAAGACATTCTCGAGCAACTTGTTGAAGAGTATCTGATTCACAAAGGCTATTTTGTAAAACACAATATTAAATATTTACCTCGAAAAGACCATCCAGATTATATAACTAACCAAGATTCTAACCACAGTGATATAGATGTACTTGCTTTCCACCCTTTAATTAAAGGGCCAGAAAAAGTTCTTGCTGTAAGCTGCAAAAGTTGGCAAAGCGGATTCAATATTTCTACTGAATTAACTGCATTAAAACATAATAAAAAAATTCGAGGTCGGGAAGCATGGAGAGGCTTTAGAGAACTAATCGTACCCAAATGGTCTGAAGCGTTTATTGAAGCAATCAAGGATAACGCTGGGACAGAAGAATTTACATATATATTAGCAGTTACGAAAGTGAATGGAAATAGGGATGAGTGGGAAAATTATTCTGTTTTTCAAAAATCATTAAGGCATAATCCTATTACACTTTTAACATTCAGTGAAATAATCACTGAGGTTGCAAGAAATATCAATACTACCCTTGCCGCAACTGAAGTAGGTAGAATGCTTCAAGTATTTAAAGCAAGTGGTGTGAAACTATAAAAACTTCTAATCGGGTAGCCGGGGGTTTTCCCCTACCAGTCTCCCAAAAAGTAAAAAGACTACAGGCGGTTATACCTGTCATCATAAATGAACCACGACGCCACTCTTTTCCGGTGGCCGGTTATTTCAACATCCAGGCACTTATCAGGGGTTACTGCAGGGTTTGTGGGTTAGCTTACAAAACATTTTCAAGAAAAAACATGATGGATAATGCTTTATTTTCTGTAGGAGTTATTGGTCATCGGTATTTGGGAGGAGAAAAAACTCATTTATTCGTTCAATCATGTTGCCACAAGATATTTTCTGACCTCAAAAAGAAATATTCCAAAATAAGAGCAATTTCAGCAATCTCACAAGGTGCTGATTCTATATTTGCGCAATCTGCTGTTTCGCTAAACATAAAATTGGATACGGTTATACCTTTTGATGAATTTCAATCTGATTTCTCAGATGAGGCAGCTTATGAGAGATATATAGCGTTAAGAAGAAATTCAAACATCGAAACTAGAGTTAACTTTGTTAAAAGAAGCAAGCTGGCATATAAAAAAAGCATGGAATGGGTGGTTTTTCAATCAAATATCATTATTGCTGTGTGGGATGGAAAGAAAACAGGGTCTACAGGAGGGACATGGGAAGCAATCATGCTTTGCGAAAAGCTGAACAAGACTGTAATCAACATCAACACCAGCACTAAAACAATAAATTACGTTTTTCCCAGGCAAAATAACTGACACGGCTAGAACATATTGCGGCTAGTCAACACACAAGGAATCTCTAGCTATGGAATTTCCTGTCAATAAGGGTATTAGTAACCGAAAAATATTATTTCTCGTTTCCTTTGTTTTTTTATTAATTTTACTGGCAACATATGGAGCACAGTACTTTATTGACAGGGAAATTGTGGTTTCAAGCCAAGAACTATCTGACAAAAAAACAGAATACGAAATTACTAAACTTGATGCAGAAATAAGCAGAATCAGAAGTGATACGGCAGGTAGTTTATTTTGGCTTAAATTAATCGCCTTGTTTGTTACTGTTGGCGGTGCTGTTGGAGGATATTTAGTTGGTCAAAGCCGAAGCACACAAGCAAAATTAAATTTTGAGGACAGAAAGAATGTTGATGAAGTTTATCAATCAATTGTTCGTGAACTAGCTGACGAATCACCAATTCTAAGAGCGGCGGCAGCAGTCAAGCTTGGTTCAGTACTAAAATCTTTTCCATCTGAATGGAATGTCAGCGATGAACGAAAAGAGCAACTTTTCCAATTAACTAAGCAGGTTTTAGCCGCAGCATTATCAATTGAAACAGATATAAAGGTCCTGAAAACTTTATCAATTAATTTAATATTGCATAAGCCAGAGTCTTTAGGCGGGTTGGCAAGTGTACAAGAGATGGACTTGTCGGGAGCCAAAGCCGAAGATGCCTATTGGGCGCGATGTAATTTTGAGTATGCAGATTTCTATGCAGCCGACCTTTCTAGAGCTTCTTTTAGAAAATCAAATCTAACAGGAGCACAATTTAGAGAATCCAATTTAACAAACTCCGTGTTCGCTGAGTCAGTCTGTTTAAATACAAATTTCAAGATGGCAGATCTCAGAGGCGCATCTTTCGAGAAAGCAAACCTGAATTCCGTCAATTTTGAAAACGCCAAAGTAAACTCGGTCACTTTAGACGATGCACAAATAGAAAAAACAGCAGAGTGCCAAGTAGATATTTCCGAAAAAGGGGATGGAAGCCAACTAGTATCGGTTAGGACATGGCTCGATTCAATGGAACATGAAAGACAAAGCTAACAATTGCATTAAGAAGGATTGCCTACACAGCTGCGCTGTTACATCAACCGCTTATGCATAGCGATGTTAATATTGCCACACCGAAGGTACGCATTTCCTGCTAACACCTAAACTTGATAGATCTACTGGTAATGTCCTTCACGCTTATTCATCGACTGGTGGAGTGTATTCGTCAGGGTTGTTAAGCATGTCCGCTACCCGTGGATCCACCTGGATACCGATAAAGCTCGGTTTGGTTTGCTCGTTATCTTCCCTAAAGAAGCCCAGGTGTTTGGCCAGGTCGTTAAGGGCTTTCAGCTTATCCCAGGTCTTAAATTTCCTAACGTATGATACGTCGTCACCATTCCCGATCATCTGCACATCAACACCGGCCAGCACTGCTGCTGCGTCATCGCTTAAATCTTTAATCGGGATAATGTTACCGTCCTCATTGAAGAACTGACGGAAGTCGGCGAAGGCGATCCGTGCGTATTCTTGGGTTAGCCGATCCTGGTCTATTTCCGCACGTTTTGCCATGGCTGTACGTAACTGCCTAATTCTTGTTGATATCTTGTTGTTGTCCAGATTGGCCTTTGCGTTCCTGTTGATGGTAGCCGGTTTCATTTTACCTGTGGTATATGCCTTTTTATACGCCTCGGTAGCATTACCAGATAAAAGGTATTCCTGAACAAATCTTTCTTGCTTGGGCGTTAATTGTTTTGAAGTCATATTTTATATCCCACGTTAAAAAATAGAACGGTAAAACCGTTAAACTTTCTGCTTATGCCAATGTCGTGCATACAAGGCCAACAACAAGGCATCGCTTCTGCCATGGTCCTTTTTCCTTGATAGTTCAACGCCAGGAAACAACCTCCTTGCCATGGATAAGGAGCGGGTCTTGGTATCACCGCTTCCCGAATCAAGCACAGAACGTTGCCATTTCGCAGGTGTAACAATGATGTGTGCTATTTGAAGTGCAGACAATGCACCCAACCATGCACCGTAGTTCTGGCCAAATTTAAACGTACTGGATACTCCTTGTTTCGGCATGGCTCCAACCTTCTCAATTCCGGTAAGTACTGGGTGGTGGTCAAGCACCACTTCCCTTAGAAGATCGGCTGCCGCCTCTATGCTGTCGGGGAAGTCCCAGGCATATGCTGTCTGCATGTCGTTGGAGATTATGGCCAATGCTCCTCCCTGGCCTGGATCAATTCCTGCGAAGTTCATTAGAACGGTCCTCCCTGGTAATCGTACTGTTTTAGATCCTGATGTGTGCTTTTTTTACCTTTGTTGCTGTGGCTGTGTAGCTGGCTGCTGCTCATGTTTGGCGATATTTGCCTTATCGTAGTTGATCTTCTGCCTGTCGTTTTCTACCGACCATGCTGTTACCTGGAAGTCGTTGTGCCAATGATCCTTATCGTCTTTCCAACTGTTAATAGACCCTGTGCCTGTAACGCTGATCCGGTCGCCGTCATTACATTGAAGCATTGCATCAGCCAAATTCTTGAATGCCACGCACTTGAAACGATTTTGACCAACCTTGAGTAGCCAACGAGTCATGCTGGTTCCTGTCTTGGTGGTGACAGCTTGCATTTTCTCAACGGTGCCGCTGAATTTTATTTCATTAACATCTGCCATTAGCTCCTCCGTATTTATTGTCAGCCATGTCAATGACAAGTTTATATGCCGCAGACAGCCATAGATTTAGGTTCAGCCCATTAAGGAATCCCTCCGTAGGGTCTTTGCCGTATTGTTGTGGAATCGGTGTTCTGATGGCATTCTTAAATGTTTTGAGCCAGTAGCTGACAGCCTGTTTGCCCCCAGCCTCGTCGGAATCCAGGGCAACGAGAATAAAAGGTACGCTGCTGAGTATTTCCGCAAGCTCAACACTGGGTTTGATCTGTGCGGAACCCAGGGCGATAAAGGTTGACGGGTTTCTTATCTCCTGACGGAGCAGGATAGTATCCAATTCTGACTCAACAACAATGACAGGATCTGCTCCTGGCCAAGGTTTGATCTGATTGATAACCATCGGCATAGATGATGATCCAGGCAAGACATGATACCTGCCATAATCACCAGGGTTATCTCGCCGTATTCGGACGCGAACAATCTTTCCCCTGTCCTGACATGGGATGACCAGTCCAGATGGAATAAACACTTTCTTCGGGTTTCCATTTTCATTAAGTTGTTCATCCAGTCCCCAGCGGGTCCGTCTGTTAAAGATGTTATTTATTACCCACCCAAGTTGATGACGTTTAACGGTATCAAGGCCGAGGCCACGTTCATCTTTCAGCCATGCAAGTTTGATCGGATCATCAATCAGGTTCTTGTGGGCTTGCTCAACCAACCGGTAAGCCATGTCAGTCCAGTCAGCAACAGGCGGTTTCGGCTTCTTCCTGGCAGGTGTCACCCTTGACCGTGCAGAAGTTGATCTGTGCTTCCATTCAGGCATAATCTTGCCCAGTTGGTTAGCAGCCTCTTTAAAACTCAGATCGTGGAAGTCTCGCAGGTACTTGATGG
Organism: uncultured Desulfocapsa sp.; assembly: GCA_964409855.1. Classification (GTDB taxonomy): domain Bacteria; phylum Desulfobacterota; class Desulfobulbia; order Desulfobulbales; family Desulfocapsaceae; genus Desulfocapsa. The sequence continues at coordinate 65,493 of CAYPEU010000004.1, read as the reverse complement.
CATCGCCGGTTTTGCCACACTGGCGGCACCAGTAACGCTCCAGTTCCGGCCAAGAACGAAAACGGTCATTACCGCCACACGCCGGACAAGGTGAACTGTATTCACCTCCGTTCGTCATGGCCACCTTGTGAGGTTTGAGTCCATCATTGTTTAGAAGGTCAATAATCATTGTTTCATACCTCTGTCAGGCTGGCTGTTTTTCCAGCCGCCCGCAGTAAGGTTCAGTGTGTCAAACAGGCACTTGAGCCTTACCCTGTAAGGGGACACACTGACATGGCCAAAGACTTGTTGTAATTTCAACAGGTTCCACCATGTCGACTTCAACTTGACACGGTCAGGGCTTGACACGGTCGATGTGCTTGATATTCCGTAATAGGTTTAAGTCATGCGGAGTTATAAGTCAGCTGACACGGTCGTTTTTGACACGGTCAACCTTGCTAACTATCTGTTTTTCCGTGCTTCAATCTTCGCACCGTGTCAAGCCCCTAAAAACAGGCACTTAGACGCTTGGCCTCTGTGTTAGATATTTATCGCCAAGATCATGGATAATGGCTTTCCTTGGGCCATTACTGGTGATGATCCAGCCATCATCTACGGCATCTTTAATCAGCCCCCTGGCCACATGAGTAGAGAGTGAGAACTTTTCAGAAATCATATTGGTCATCTTTGAGAAAGACAGGCCACTGCCAGCGTCATCAAGAGCAACAGCAATTTTTTGGCCACTAATATCAACCCCATTCCAGACGGAGTGCATGAACGTGAAGTCATCCCTACGCAGCACAAACGGATCACGTGGTTTAGGCCCATATCGGAGTTTGTCAACCGTCGCCCTTAGGAAATGTCCATGTTCTCCTGCTGGTGTTTTTTTCACGGCCAATGCCACCACAGTTGCTGCCCAGTCATGTTTTGCACCAGCACCACGCATCGCTGTTTCTTGCCCAGGAGTGACGTTGGAATATTTGGTTTGATGATCGGTAATGATGAGTCCGCAGCCATATTTCTCAGCAATGCCAACTTTGAACTTATCCAGTGACCGGCGGACCTCCGGATTGTTGTTTTCGTCACCCGAATAGAATGATAAAAAAGGATCGACGATAACGAGATCGGCCTGGCTATCTTCTACGTCCATGGAGACAATATCGACAGCGTTACCGCCATCGTGATACATATCGAAGGGTTTTTTTACGTGGATAATGGTGATATTCTCAATAGCCATTGCCATTCTGTCAGGATCTGCAAGCATATAGCCATCAGTCAATGCAATCAGCCGTTTCTGGAAAAACTGGGGCGGCAATTCCGCTTGATAAATAAGAACACGTAAAGGGAAAACAGTGCGATATTTTAATATGTCATATCCGGCAGCAACCTTGATCGCCATGTCAGCAATGAACTGTGTTTTCCCAGTTCCAGACCTGCCAGGAATAAACATCCCTTCACCACGGACGAGAAGAGCGTTATTCTCACTCCCGATCAGAGGCTCTGTTGTCCCGAAATCTTTTTTTAGATAATCGCCGAGGTTATAGGCAACATTAAGATTTTCCAGAGGTTCCTCCTCAACCTGTCCCTGTGACGTATCTTCCCCATACTTCTCCTGCTCCTCTTGGACCTGTACCCGCATCTGACCGGCAAGGTCGCAGGCAGTGGGGTGCCCCATTTTGGCTGTCATTCTCAGGCACCCCAGCAAAGAACAATTCCAGCAATCCGTCCATGGGTAACCAGGTATCCAGATATGGCGGTTAAAAAAATATCAGGTTGTTGCATCATGATTATATCCTCCTGTCTCAGAACGTAGTATTCTACACCTACGCCGGTTCGTCCCGCGATTGTGGGCGTTGCTTTTTTTTATCGCCTCGAATAAACGTCTTGCCGACTTCCCCTTTTTGACGCACATGTCAGGCATCAGCACTCTTGAGCATCCGCGCTGCAATCCATTTTGCGAAATTCAGAGTTGGGTAGGCAATCTGCTTCCCGATGGTGATGCGCCCTGGGACCACATTCCCCTTGCTTTCCTCGTTCGCCACCGTCCTGCCGGACAACGCGCCTCCTGTGAATGTCTTTGTTTCCGATCTTGCTACGAACGGTGCAGGCCAACCTGCGGCGAGTGTCTTCGCAAATTCGTTTTTTGTCATGTCTGCCTTCCTTGGGTAAATGAATAATTATGTTGCTTGATGATAAGCAGAATCGAAAAGGCAAGGTTGTTCAATCCGTTTACATTCCGGACACTGGAACATAAACACGAGCAAGATCAGATGGTTACATCAAAGGTGGGAGGTGGGGTAGGATTTTTACTGATTTTTTTCTGGTGAAAGATTTACAGCTTGGATGAGGTTACCGTTGCTCATCAGGAGATCCCAGAGGCTGGCGATGTCTGCGATTAGCGGTTCACCGGTAGTGGGGTTCTTTGCATCAACGAGCTGGTTGCGGAAGAAAGAGGCAAACCGGAGATATTTCGATAGATGTACAGCGGCTTCAGGGTCTACGGGATCAGAAAGACTGGAAGGCCCCAGATGACCTATCTCTACTCCATATAGCTCACGGTATATCATGAGACCGGCCCACAGGTGGGAGACGCTGCGATACCCCTCCCATATTTTCCACAGTAAAGAATTAGATGCCGGTACCGGTTCCCCGTCAAAAATAATAGGGTTAGCTGAATATTCCTTAAATGCTCTTCTCAGGGAGCCAATGTGTGGCTTTGCAAGGTGGACAAGCAGCCACCCTGCAATCGTGCCTCGTACTATAGGCGCACCAGTATGTCCTTTCTTGCGTGATGTGATAGCATCATGGAATACTTTTAGTGCTTCTTCCTTCCTTGCATAGAGGTCGTATAGCAAGGTTGGATCATTAGGCAGGTATGCTTTCCTTTCCTGTTCGCTATGCTGCGCATCAAGGATATTGGCGATTGATCCGAGGATATGGAGTTTTTGTTTGTCCGGATCGCCGGGATAAAGCATAATGGCAAAAACTTGTCGGAACGTATGAGGCATTGCCCTGGGGTCGGTCAGGTCTTTGTCGGTAAAAACAAGGAGCCTTTCATTGAAATTAACCTTCATGGTATCCCTCCGTTTTGGGACAAAATCCGTTGAGAAGAGTGCAGGAGCAGGCGGCAACGGAAAACCGCTTTTCGAGAGCTACTCTATCCCCTGCAAAGATGTTGTTATCTTATGTTGATTACTTCGCCCTGTTGAGTTTCATCGTCACTTTCACGCTTTGCTCGACTTTCTGCAATCCCTTGTTCCATCAGATTAGCTGCTGCTTTAAATTCCTTCGGGGCAAGGTGGGCATATCGCTCTGTCATTGCAATAGTAGAGTGGCCCAGAATTTTCTGCACAGTATACAAAGGGACACCAGCCATCACTAACCAGCTTGCGCAAGTGTGCCTACATGAGTGGAATGTAATCTTTTGCTTCCGATCATCGTTCACACCGTCATTTAGACCCAATGCCTCTACTGTCCGAGCAAAGGTTTGCGACATTAATCTTTGCGGCTTGCCTGTTCTGCATGGGAATACAAGTTCACCATAACCACCATACCTGCCGTTAAACATATCTGATACTTCTCCAGTCATTGTTACAGTCCTGTTACTCCCACTCTTCGTGTCACGCAGGGTAATAAACCCGTGAACCTGGTCGATATCTCCCCAAGTCAGGGATGCGATTTCACCGAACCGCAAACCACAATGAAGACTGAGCAACGTCATATCACGCACCTGCTTACTCTTTTCAGCCAACGCTTGTAGAAGTCTGTCAGCATTTTCGTGGGACAAGAAGCGGGTCTTACGATTATCAAACTTCGGTCTACTGTTCTTTGGTAATGCCAGTACAGGATTAACAGCACGGTAATATCCGATTTTGATAGCATGAGATATAACCATCTGAATACAGGTAAAAGCATATTGAACAGACCTGGGTGAGAGTTCTTTTTCTTCCATAGCACGCTTTACTTTAAGGATATGCAATTCCCTGATGTCTTTTATAGATGTGCGTCCAAGGACTGGGAGAATCCATAGTTTATGAAGACTTTCTTCTCTGGCTAACGTGGTGGCTTTCTTTCCCTGGATAGTTGGGAAGTAGTGTTCATTGAAAAACTGCTTGTAGGTAACCGCTTTTCGCTTCTGTGCCAGTTCTGCCTGCTTGACCGCCTCCAACTCTGCCTGTTTTGCTTTTCGCCGATCAGATAACTTGCCAGTACCTTTGCCTGTTCGTAGCTCTTTTCTCAATTCAGCCATCAACAAGGCAGCTTTTGATGCAGACATTCCCTCACTGGCCCAGCCGTATCCTTCATTGACTGATATCCCAGCAACACGAAATCTGACATTGAAGTATCTATCCCGCTGCCGTCCGTGCATACGAGCTAAATGTTCTCGGTATCTAATTCCTTTAAATTTTGTTGCCGTCCATTTGTGTGCCATTTTCTACCCTCAATAATTCTGTACCAACATTGTACCAACTTTTCGAGGTACGATGGGGGATCATTTGTGACCCTAAGTGAAAGAATGATACCAGCCAGCAGCCCACGTGTCAAAGCATAACCTATTGTATACAGAAAGAAATACAACTATTCTGTGAAGGAGTATGACGTATAGTGAACACTCGATAAAAAGCAACAAAAAACGGACTCTGACTCCGCTTATCGGGGTTCGAATCCCTGTCCCCCAGCCAAACAAGAGAAAGGGTTTTAGCCAAATCGGCTAAAACCCTTTTTGTGTCTTTGGACACCAGTCCCCACCCTGTCCCCGCTTTTTTTACTCACAGCGCAAAATTACGGTAAGTTCTTCAACCATTTTTTATTCTCTTTGAGAAAAATATCAAACGGCAGCGACAGAAGATGTCCAAACCCCACTTCCTTCAAATGTTGCTGCTGTCTGTCGCTACAAGTCCCATTCCCATCGTTATTGCAGCCCCCCCCATTGCAGTCACCACAGAAGACATCTCCATGCTATACCAAAGTGCGCCCATTATTCTGTTTGGAGAGTCTCCCCATGTGTCAGGATAGTTTTCGCCTCAATTAATATCTGAAATTTGATGGGCGAGACGAGATGTCATCGTGTCGGGAGTTGATACCTCACGCTGCAAGACCTGAACCAACGCCCGGAGGTTGATCATGCAATACATTGAATGGTACAACCGATCCAGGCCGCATTCGAGCCTGGGTAGGAAAACACCTGATGAGGCTTATGCCGTGATGTTGCCGACGGTTAAACTGGCAGCTTAAAAATTAGGAGAGAATCCACTTAAAAAATAAAGGATGCTGTTCAAACGAGGGGGGCCAGCTCTCTCTAATCAAACCGACACATCCTTCTTCTTTATTAACAACCATTCCTTGCCGGCTGTACTTTTTTTTATCCGCACAAGGGCGAATTCTCCGTTGAGCCTCTTACCGTACAGGCAGAATGCAAGGTTTCCCTTCTTCAATCCCGTCTCCATATCCACAAGCGGCTCATACCTGCCCTGATCCCAGATGAGAACTTTGCCAGCTCCGTAATGTCCCTCTGGAATAATTCCTTCAAAACTGCAGTACTCCAGCGCATGGTCCTCCACCTGGAGGGCAAGCCGCTTTTCGGCAGGGTTCATCGATGGCCCCTTGGGAATGGCCCACGACTTCAGGACACCGCCGACTTCCAGACGGAAGTCATAGTGAAGATGGGTGGCGTGATGTTTCTGTACAACGAAACGTAGCATTTATTTCCTGGTAGTGCCGAGTTAGTTAACTGATCAAGGTCCCCTTGGTATCCATTTTTTTCAAGCTACACCACTTTGAGCTAGGTGCTTTTTTTGTTGTGCGTGCAAATGCGGGCAGGTGCGTGTGTTAGTCATCCCTGACAGCGACCTCGCCATCTCCATTAAAAGGGGGTTGGCTCATTGCATATGGGCCGATACTGCTTGATGAGTTCGGTTTGCACCCGTTGCCTCTCGGCCGTGGAGGACTCAGGCATATCGAAGACGGCTATATACAAACGGTATACGGAGCCGATCTGTTTGTACCAGCAATCATGGAGGGGGTGGCGCTGGATAAGCCCGGACTCGGACATATTGTCGGTTTCGCCAAAATAAATCGGCCGAAACGGCACCGGCGTGCACGATGGATCATCCACCAGGATTGCATAAATCCCCGCCATATAAGGTGGCTTCCAACTAGGCAGCCGCTCCGGCTCGCTGAAGAGATACTCTGCAAAGGACATAGTCATATTCACCTCCTTCATCCGCTCGGATGATTCAATTGTTTGTAACAGGCTATCTAAAAATTATGCGCCTGATAAGAACTTCCGGCCATGCTCATAAGAAGGGCAGGCCTGACGACCTGACATCACCCCGCTGGGTCAATAACGAGAAATAAATCCGCCTCCTTTTGTTCTCTCTTCCCTCCCCCGTTCTTCAGAGGCTTCGATAAAGCCCGCAACTGCCCCCTGAACTGTAAACGTTTACCATCTTTTAATCCCATTTGAGAGCAAGAGAGCCGTCCTTGGCTAGGAACAGCCGGGTACCGAACTGTTTGCCCTCCCTGTTCAATACCCGCATGAGCCACTGGTTGTCATCGGGCTTGGCATGTATGGTCTGAAAACGTCTTATCTGCATGGGTATCATGCGCATCTTGACAAGCCTGCCGGTCGATGGCTCAAAACTTGGGAAATACATCAGGGTGAGGTCGTCGCGATACTGCTCATACCCTTCAATCCCTTCGTAGTCGTTGAGAAAGTCCCCACAGCCGTAAAGGATAAGCCTGCCCTGGTAGACCTCAATTCCCTTGGCATGGTGGGAGGAGTGGCCGTAAATGACATCAACCCCCGCATCATCGATAAGTCTATGGGCAAAATGTCTCTCCATGGGGGAAATAGCATAGCCCCAGTTTCCCCCCCAATGAATTGAGACCAGGACAAGATCGCCCGGCTGTTTTATTGTTGCAACATCCTTTTTAATCCGTAAGACCGTGTGGTCGGAAAGGTCGGAGAGCAGATTGACGCCCGGCCTATCATCCGTGGCGGCCCAGCTGGGAGGAACGCCACTGGTGCCGCAACCGTAAGCAAAGATGAGGACGCGGCCCTTACCCGGGATTTCCAATACCGCAGGAGCCTGGCTCTGCTGCCTGTCCCGGCCAGCCCCCACGCCCTTTATCCCTGCCTGTTTTAAGACAGCAAGCGTCTCCACAAGACCTGCATGCCCCCAGTCAAGGACGTGATTGTTGGCCAACACGCAACAATTGAGGCGGGCGGCGGTGAGGCAACCAATATTTTTGGGATGCATCCGGTAGTTGATCCCCTTGTCTGGCCAATAATCGTCAATCTCCGTCACGCTGGTTTCCAGGTTGATAATCCGCAGATCCGGTTTGATCGCATCCAGCACCGCTAGGGCATCGCCCCAGATATAGGAATCGTCGACCGGTTTTGGGATGAGACCGTTTTTCTGTTCAGCCAGCTCCACGTAGCCATAGGCACTACGCATATACGGTTCAAAAATCACTGGATCGGCCGGGTGGGGCAACACCTGGTCGATCCCCCTGCCGGTCATCACATCACCGGATAGAAAGAGGGTTATGCTATCTGGCCGGAGAGAATGGCTCGCCTCCATCTGATCAATTTTCTTATTCCCTGTGGGCGTTTCCCCTTCCTGACTGGCCCAAACGTGCTTTTCCATAATGCAAAATCCGGTGGCTATAGTTGTTGCCAGAAAAAAACCGCTCAACCTGCAGCGCCATTTTACAGTCATAAGGTCATCTTGCCTCAATGCCATGGAAAAAGAGAGTTCATTCTTTGCCCACTGCCCATAGGATAATTTCAGGTCAGCAGGTCTATTTCAATGGAGACATACAACACCTCTGAACCGACTATTTCCCTTGCCACTGTAGAGCCATAGCCAGAACCGGCGCCAATTTTCACAAACCTTTGCCCCAAATCCAACTTCAACGGTTCATGCGGAGGTGGGAGCAGCCAGCCTTGCAGATGTTATCTCACCGTAAAGATATTAAAGACCTCAAGACCTCACGACTGCAAACAATCTCAGCTATCACAAGAAGTTGACAAATCCCCAGACAATCGATGTATCCCTCTCTTCACTTCCCCGGGATACCAAAACGAATCACACGTTTTCGCCCTGCCTCCGGATAGCAACAAGCTCTTTCAACTGTTTCCTCTGCCGAATCAGCCCGGCTTCGATACGGGCAAAAGCAACCGTTTTTCTGTCAAAGGCATCAAGATCCAGTCCGATTTGCAGGGCCAACTCGGTGACGATCGGCAGGGGCTTGGGATCGGCCTTAACCCAATGAGGTCTCAGTTCACGTAAAAAAATATTTACGGTGACCGATCCCACACCATAAAAATCCAGCAGCCTTGACTCGAGATCCTGAGCATCCTCTGCCAGTTCATGCAGTGTCGTCAAGCTGCCGCCATATTGCTTGAGAAGCATTTCGCAATTCCGCAGTATTTGTGATGACTTCCTGCCGTCATAACGTACATAACCACCTTCACGCATTATGGGATTAATCAGAAAATCCAGACCAACCTCTAGAATCAGTTGCGGAGCCAGAAGGTGGTAACGCTCAAAAGTGGAATAAGTCTTCCTGGCAATGTTTTCGGAAATCCGGCCACCGAAAAGTGTACTGGCCAGAAACCACTTAAAATATTCCACATCTTCACTTGTTGTTCCCAATGTAATCCCCAACTCTTCCGAATAAAGGGGACTCCGTTTTATTTTGTCCAGGGTGATAGTCATGACAACACCTATTGATGTAGAGATGTCGCAGCAATTCCACAGATGCAAAAAAGGCATCCATGTCCACATGGAGAATCGTACGCTTCTGGTGATGCGGCGATTGCATGTGCATTTCCCATACCTGCTCCGGCAGAACATGCAGCATAGCTCGCATCATGTCCGATCAGGACACCATTGGCCTTAATAGATAAACCGGAATTCTGTCTGGACAAGGCCGATGACCTGCAGAAAGTGTTCGCGGCAGAGAGTAGGCTCATTGCCGCTGATGCGCACTTGGGTGAAACCCTTACGGGAGAATGGCGGGTTTCTTTTGTTTTTCCTCCATCTCGAATGCACACTTTCGACAAAAACGGGTAGCCGGGAGAACTTCCAGCCGCTCCAAGGCGACCGGCTTCCGGCATTTTTCACAAATCCCATAGGTGACATCCACCATTTTCGTTAACGCAAGCTCAATATCCTCGAGTTCCTGCCTTTCCCGCTCCTCCAACTGGTCAAAAAGGCTGGTCAGATCCAATTTCTGCGCCTCTTCTTCCCGCTCGATGTCACGCTCACTCAAGGCCTGCCAATCCGATTCAAGTCCATGCAGGCGGTCAAGAATTTCCCGACGCTGCCTTAAAAGTAATTCCTTCAGATGTGTTAAATCTTTTTCACCCATACACTTCCTCCTAGTTCACAATGGTTTGGTTTTAGGAGTTAATTGTGTGATGTATAAAAAAATGGAGTCATTTTATTATTAAAACTGCAGAGTCGTTATTATCTGAATCCATCAATATCAACAACATCAAAACGGCTCTTTGTGGCAAAACTTGCCTTCCAGATAATGTCTGGGCATTCCTTCCTTAATTTTTCTAAATCATGAAAATGCCCTTCTTGCATATAAGCTATTGCTGAGTGTTGGAATATGTTTGTTATTATAAGTGGTTTCCCGTTCTGACCTACAGCTTTTACAGCACTCATTCCAATTGATGCCCCCCCCTTATTCCTCTATTCAATTGAATAAACAATCCCAGATGATAGTTCTCGTGACCCTGAGGATTCTGCTGGAAAATGTGATGGTTGCTTTTCCCAGCCTGCCGGTGGTGGCGATATAGAAAAACCTTTACTGTGAACTTTGATTAGCCCTTATTTATCTGCTGCGCAGCCTGATATGAGTAAACTCATCAAACGAGCTATAAATAAACTCGTTATCCTTTTCACTGTGACCTCCTTTCAAGAGTAATCTGAAAATAAAAAAACCGAACCGCCTTATTCTAAGGCAGCTCGGCTATCATTGAAGACCCGTAGCTTTCCGTCCCTGTCTTGCGGCAGGTTTGGCTTTGTCTTATTTACATATCATTTCTTATTGAATTATATGTTAGGAACTAGGGTCTAGTCAAGGAAACGATGTGGTTATATGAGTAGTTTCAAGTCACCTAGGCCAATTTGAGATTACCTGTACGAATCTCTTATCATCCGAGAATCGGCCAGAATTTAGGTGCCTATTGTGCATCCTCCCTCGCCACCTCACGTACAATTCTCAGACACATTAAAGTATCTGCCAGTGCCCGATGGGCCAACTCCTGCATGTTGACCTCCAGCAGATTGCTTGAGCTAACCTCATTTTAATTAGATCACAGATCACGGCAGCATTCCGTTTCTACTGTTAAATGGTCGAGGCATGAATGCTAATGCTTAGTGTCCTGGTCAAGCAAGTCCGGCCTGATTTTGCAGCTGCAGCCCTTGCAAATAATTGCGCACCAGTGAATCGGCCAGGATATCGGCTGTTTCCGACTTCACGGCATCCAACTTGCCGCTCACCGCAAGTGAACAGACACCATGGAGGCTGGCCCAGAGTACTCGCGCGGCTCGATCGGCTCTTTCCTGATCATTGGCGACCAGCGGGGCCACCATCCGGCTAACCAGAAGAAAGAGACTAGCAACTTTTTCCTGGAACCAGACGGGCAGGGTGTTGCCGGGGGATAATTTATGATCAACCAGCAAACTCCAGAGATGATAGTTGTCACGACTGAAAGCAACGTAAGCCCGGGCCAATCCAATTACAGCCAGGAACGGATCTTCCTCCCTCTGAGCCTCATTCAGAAGTTGGCTTTCAAGCTTGGCAATGGTAGTGGCGTTGATGGTCAGGATGATCTCATCAAGATTGCTAAAAACGTTATAAATAGTTCCAACTGCACAGCCGATTTCTTTTGCAATTTTTCGGGTGCTCAGGGAGCTCATTCCCTCGGCTTTGATTATTTCAGTGGCCACCCTGAGAATGGTGCTGTGTAATTCTTGGTGGTTGATTTTTTGTCCACGGGCCATGGTTGGCGCTCCATCAATTTTAGTGGTTAAAGGTCAGCGACCAGCTCAACACCAATCAATATGTTGATATTATGAATTTTTTTCAGATCCTGGCAAACCGCTTTCTTTTCATAATACAAAAAAAACTGGTGAATGTATAGATTTTCCTTGAACACTGTTCACCAAAGCCATATAGTTAGTTATGAACAGTGTTCATATAGGTTGAATTTAACACTGACCCCTGCTCCGCCTTAAACAAATTGTAAAAGGCCTTTTTTTAGGCCAAACAATGAACAGTGTTCATCAGAGGGGCCACTTCCACCACAGGAGGGAAAAATGAAACGAGCCAAACAACACATCACCTTGATGCTGCTGAGCTGTCTGCTGATCATTACAGGAGCGGGCTCTGCCCTTGCCGCCGGTCTGTTGACACCTAGTGGCGGTAATCTGCCGGTCCTGAAAATCAAAGATCACCGGGTTAAGGTGGTCATTGAAGACGGCTACGCTGTTACTACCGTAGACCAGATCTTCCACAACCCCCATGTAACAGATCTGGAAGCCATCTACTCTTTTCCGGTTCCGGAAAAGGCTGCAATCAGCGAATTCACCATGTGGATCGACAACGTTCCGATCCATGGCGAGGTTCTGGAAAAAGCCAAGGCCCGACAAGTTTACGAACAGCAGAAGGCAGCCGGTAAGGAAGCCGGACTTACCGAAAAAGACGGCTACAAGACCTTTGACATCTCGCTCTCGCCGGTACGGGCCGGCCAGGACACGAGGATACGACTGGGCTACATCCAGCCGGCCAAGGTGGACAGCTCTGTTGGCCACTATGTCTATCCTTTGGAAGAGGGCGGGGTAGATGAGACGAAACTTGCCTTCTGGACCGCCAATGAAAAGGTGACCAGCAACTTCAGCTTTGATCTGATCCTGCGCTCCGCCTATCCGGTTGATGGGGTCCGGTTACCCAACCACCCCAATGCCACTATCGTAAGACAGGGAGACGACTACCATGTTCACCTGGGCAACAATCCTGCCGCTGAAATAACCTCTGGTCAAGATAAGCCTGCACAACCAAGCAGCCGGACCGGTGCTGAGCAAGAATCAGCCTTCCAGTCAACAGGATCGGTATTCAGCTTGGACCATGACATTGTGGTCTACTATCGACACACCGACAATCTTCCTGGTTCGGTGGATCTGGTCACCTATAAGCCGGAGGAGGGGAAAAGAGGGACCTTTATGTTGACTGTTACCCCGGCCATGGACCTTAAACCCATTGCCGAGGGACGGGACTGGGTCTTTGTCCTGGATATTTCCGGCTCCATGCAGGGAAAATATCATACCCTGGCAGAAGGGGTGAGTCAGGCCCTGGAAAAAATGTCCCCCAGCGAACGTTTCCGGATCGTACTGTTTAACAACTCCGCCTCAGAGCTGACCAGAGGCTATACTGTAGCCAGCCCTGAAAATGTCAGGGAATACATAACTAAGGTAAAACAGATTTCAGCCACAGGTGGCACCAATGTTTACGACGGCTTGAAGCTGGGCCTTAAAAAGCTGGACAGCGATCGTACCAGTGCCATCCTGCTGGTTACCGATGGGGTTGCCAACGTGGGAGTTACCCAGCAGCGTAAATTCATTAAGCTGATTCGCAGCCATGATGTGCGGCTCTTTACCTTTATTATGGGCAACAGTGCTAACCGCCCTCTACTCACCGCGCTAACCGACGTCTCCAACGGTTTTGCCATGAGTGTTTCCAACAGTGATGACATTGTGGGATCCATCCTGATGGCCAAATCAAAGGTCACCCATGAGGCGCTTCACGGGGCCAAACTAAAGATCAAGGGTATAAAGACCTTTGACCTTACCCCTGAAAAAATCGGCAGCCTTTATCGTGGTCAGCAACTGATCGTATTAGGCCATTATTACGGCAGTGGTGAGGCAAAAGTCAGCCTCAGCGGCAAGATCTCCGGTCAAAACAAGCTCTACCAGACCAATTTTAATTTTCCGGACAAGACCACAGCCAACCCGGAGGTGGAACGGATCTGGGCCTACGCAACCATTGAGCGACTCAGCCGCGAAATGGAGGATTTCGGGGAAGAAGCAGATAGCAAAGAGGCCATCACAGACCTTGGGGTGGAATACGGCCTTGTCACTGACTATACCTCCATGGTTGTGGTGCGCGAAGAGGCCTTTAAACAACTGGGCATTGAGCGCCGCAATCGGGACCGGTTGCAGCAGGAATTTGATGCCCGAAAGCAACGGTCTCAGAGTGTGGTTACCAGCCGACGGGCCGACAGTGCCCAACCCATGTTTAAACATTCCCGTCCCACTACCAGAAGCTCCGGCGGCGGGTCAGGGGCCTTTGACCTGTGGGCGCTGCTGCTTTTGGCTCCGCTGGCCTACCTGGGTCGTCGGAAACAGCGTTCAATCTGAATTATATCCCTAGGGTTGCGAACTCCCCCCCATCAAGGGGGGGACATCAACGAGATTTCATGATATGAGATTACTTGCCAAGACCAACAATTTTCAAAGCTACCCCAAACCCTGGCTTACCATCAGCCTCTGTATTGGCAGCCTGTTGTTTTTTCTGGTGCAGGGCGCTGCCCCGGAAGCCTTGATCTACAATCGCCAGGCCCTTGCCCAGGGAGAAATCTGGCGGCTGCTCACCGGACACTTTGTCCATTGTGATTTTGCCCACCTTGGCTGGAACCTGGCTGCCCTGTTAATCCTCGGTGGCCTGCTTGAAAAACGGCTGGGTACCAGGCTTTTAGGGGTGGTGGCCATAAGTTGCCTTGGAGTCAGTAGCTGGCTCTGGTTTGTTAAAGCTGATTTGTTGCAATACTGCGGCCTTTCCGGGATGCTCAACGGGCTATTGGCTGTTCTGCTGGCCACTCTCTGGCAGGAGAGCAGACATCCGGCCCTGCCGCTTGTGGCCGTCGGTGTATTGCTGAAGATTTTCATTGAGGCAGCGAGTCAACAGGCCATCTTCACTCACCTGAGTTGGGCCGGTGTCCCCGGTGCCCATGGGGCCGGCTTGGCTGCCGGAGTTATTTACCTGCTTACAATAGCGGCTCTAGGGGGAAGAGTCGCCAGAACCTGATCTTCAGGCGTTTATAGAATGAAGCATGACGGTCCGGGCTATCCGGATCGGTCTCCCAGCTGTTTTCAGGCAGCATATCGGTTAGAATAGCCTGTTCTACCTGATTGGCCAGTTGCTGGTTTTTGATCAGAACCCCAACCTCAGTGTTGAGATTGGCAGAACGAGGGTCCAGGTTAAAGGTTCCGACAAACAAGATCGTACCATCTACCACCATGGTTTTGGCATGAATGGCGAAAACCGGGATCGACTTCTCCAGGGCGGCCAGCCGGTCGATCAGCTTTTTGCGGATCATGGGCTGTGGTTTAAACTCGTATACCTTGATACCGGCTTTGAGGATTTTTTTTCGCTGCTTACTGTAACCGCTGAAGGCCTGCAGGTTGTCGGTGGCGGCCAGTGAGTTGGTAATAATCCACACCTCAACCCCCTTGGCTATGAGTTTGCCGAAGAAATCGATGCCTCCTTCCGGCATGACCAGATAGGGTGATTGAATGACGATCCTCTTTTCCGCCTGTTCAATAAGGCTGGTCAACCGCCGAGTTGTCTGGCCGCCCCCATCGAGACCGCTCTTGCCCTGATTTTTCCCTGGCATATCATGAATAAATTCAATCTCACTCCAGACCATGGCCTTGATTAGGGTGGGAAATTTGCAGGGTAAATCGTACAGAGCCTGGCTCACCTCATCGGAAAAATTTTCAGGATTGGCAGCATAGCGGTGCAGGTCGGCATAGATCTCCTTGACCTGCTCTGGTTCCAGAATTTCTTTCGGCTTGAGCAGAATATCCTCCACCGCCACAGAAAGCGGGCTGTGCCAGAAGGTTGTAAAGTTATTCTCCAGCTCTTGGGCAACCGGTCCGATGAGCAAAACATCCCGGTCTCGGAAGTTGTACTCCTGGTTGTAATCAAAATACTCATCAGCCATATTGCGGCCACCGGTGATAGCCACCGAGTGGTCAACGATCATGGTCTTATCGTGCATTCGCTGATTGAAAGCACGGAAGTCGGTCAGCATATTAACTAGCCGCTTTAGCTTGGAGATCCCGATGGAGTGCTGCGGGTTATAGATCTTGATTTCAATATTTGGATGAGCCGCCAGGGCAAGCATGGAGTGATCCGGTGCATCAATCAGCAGGTCATCAACAATAACCCGCACCCGGACACCACGCTTGGCGGCTCGTAACAGGAATTCAGCCGCCAGAATGCCGATATTGTCAGTGCTCCAGATAAAATATTGAACATCAATGGTATGCTCGGCATGATCGGTCAGCCAGGCACGGGCCAATAAAGACTCCTCACCCTTTTCCAATATCTGGGTTCCACTCAAACCATCCCTTCCGTGCAACTGGGCTTGCAAAAGTTCGGACAAGATGATTGATTCTTGACCTCGGTATTCGTCCACAGCCAGCGCAGGTATGGCAAAACAAAAAACACCAAAAAAGAATAGTAGAAAAAATGGATAAATAGGAAATTGATTTTTTGTTTTTTTCAGCATCTTAATTTCTTTTATAGCTGTTCTGGCTGCTCCTTTCTGCTGTAGCGGTCTCTTTTCTCTTATTTATGCACGCATTTTTCTTCTGGCACTTGGGGCGGACGCCGGAAAAATGACAGCCAGTTGTCTGACAGCCGCTGTTATGCTCGGTTGGCAGGGTTGGGTTGGTTTCTGGTCTCGTTCAAGTTCGATGTTGTCTATCTGTTGACACTCTACACAGTAAATGTGGTCGTGTGGCTCAATATCCCAGTCATAATATTTCGATCGTCCGCTAAACTCGTATTTCTGGATCACCCCCATCTTAGACAGTTTTTCAAGGTTCCGACACACTGTTAATAGGCCGATATTCAGCAACTTTTCTTTAACCCGGCTGTATGGGTATTCTGTTGTGGGGTGGCTATTAGTGTTGCGCAGCTCACCCATAATGACTAAACGCTGGTTGGTCATTCTCAAACTTTTTTTACTGAACACACCTACACGTGATTATTGATTTTTCCGAGAGTAGTTAATAACCATTTGCCGAGTCAAGGGAAAGGTGATGTTGCTCCAACATAAAAAACGCCACCCTGCAGCAGCAGAATCTTTTTCTACAATCAGAGGATGTACGGAACAAGCCCTTGCTGGAAGCATGTGACCGAATCAACGATCGTCAGGGTAGAGACACACCCTGCGCTATGGCTCTTCAGGTCTGACCAGGGGATGGAGCATGAAGCAGTCAAGAAGGTCACCCGCCTACACCACAAGTTGGGTAGAGCTGCCAATTGTTGGAGCATCACGGGCAACTGGATAATGGATAATCAGGAAGAAGCAACAGAGCATTTGCTTCCCACCGGTTAACCTTCCCTCCTACAATCACTATCTCCAAAAATGTCCTAATTTAGAACCAGGGGCCAATACCTTGTCTCCCCTCAGGGAAGAGGGCAAGGGGCATTCTTATCCCCTTTTAGGGGGCAAACTTAAATACCATAACCTTCTGGGGGGAGGATTATTTACTGCCTTTTAATTGTAAATTAGTTCATAATTTACGTCAGTGATTAAAATTGAATTGTTATCTATTAAGATGTAAGAATCTTTTTCCGCCAATCTCCAATCAGAAACATTCGTCTGGTTCATGAGTTTTTCATACGACATATCCGAACCTGTTCTGATAAAAGTATTCATTTTGCTAAGTGATTCAAAAAAATATATGTTCACTGGATTCGATGATTCGATATTAATATTCACAGGATAAGATTCACGCAAACCCAATGATTCATCATTTAAGTTAATCTTGGTATAATGATCTGGCCTTAATGTTAAGTTACCGTTGACTATAAAATCAGCACAATTAAAAGTCACATAACAAGATGACTTGTCGCAGCTAACTCCAACTGCTCCGTGAGTGAAGAAGTGATCCCTATCAACAATTACCGATCGATGCCCCGGACTTTTCATCCAGCCCCCAATAACTACATCAGGGATTTTTTTTGTGTCTGTGGGAAGCATAGCCAAATTTTCAGCAGCCACTAAGAAAAAAAGATTTTCACTTCTCAAACGATCCTTCACATTGGCTTCTTCTAAGTTCTGATGCGAGAAGATTGTATGTGTTTGGAGTTCTAAACTATGAGCCTTGGCAATTCGGTGAATCCTTTCATCCCACTCCAAGTGATCATTCCCCAGCTCAAGTCTTTTTTGATTAATTTCATAGAATATTTCATTGGCTAACGAAGATTCGTCTATATTTTGATATTTGGGTTTCTGATTTATAGCCGGGGTATTAGATGTCTGTATTAGAGATGGGGGCATCAAAAAAGAACGCAACAAGAAAAGCAACGATACAAAAAGAAATACAAAAATATACAAAAAAATGTATGCTTTTATTGAGGATTTTGTCATGAGAATGCCTTCGAAGTAAACCGAACCGATTTTTTCCAAACACATCGGGTGATTCGCACCGGTTGCAAGCTCAACGTTTAATATACTGAAGTGCTTTTCTTTTTTTCGGCCTATGACCGAAAAAACAAGCCACCCCAGTGATCTCTCATTAATGATCAATAAAAATAGCCGAACCACCCAATTGCAAGGCAGCTCGGCTATCTATCAAGACCCGTGAGCTTTCCGTCCCTGTTTTGTGACAGGTTTGGCTTTATCTTATGTGCATATTATTCCTACTTGAAATATATGCCATGAAGAAGAGCTTGGTCAAGGAAAGATGTGGCATCAAAGGGTGTTTTCAGGGCACTTAGACAAAGCTGAGCTTACGTGTTTATATACGTAATAAAATCACAAATGCCGACATAGTTTAAAAACGACTGAAGCTCACAACCAAATGCCTTCCGTATCTTCAAGTCTTATCACTGCCGGACAGCAAGAAACCCATCCTTCACTTGGTTCTGATCAACAAGAATGGTGTCCATCATTTCTTCAGGAAGAATCGTCAATTGGGTTCTAAATGAGTCCACGAAGGGCAACCACTATAAAACAGGCCCTTTACCTGATTACAGGTAAAGGGCCTGTTTGTTTTTGCGCTCAATGCAAAGCAAATCCCACTCCTCGGCAGGCAGATGATTGAGTCTCTGATATTGCTTCCAATCATATTCTGTGTTACCCCTATTTATGATACTCTGTTGTTAAATGTGCCGTGGGTTACTCTACGGTTTTTCTACTGCAAAGGTGTGCCATGCTGAAAAAGAGTATACGTCTGCTGATATGTGTTTTCATTCTGACTCCATCTTTCCTCCTGGCCGAAGAATCCGATCCTGTGATTCAGACCATTGAAAAGGCCCTTGAAGAATACAAGGGCCAGGATTTCACCAATGCTGCAACCAGCCTTGATTATGCCAGTCAACTGATTCGCCAGAAAAAAGGCGAGGCCCTGGGAAAGCTCCTCCCCGATCCCCTGGAAGGGTGGACCGGTGATGTGGTAAAATCCCAAGTCACTGCAGCCTCTCTCTTTGGTGGCGGTCTCACTGCGGAACGAAGATACAGGAAGGAGAGTTCTGCCGTGACCATCACTCTAGTCACCGACTCACCCCTTCTGCAATCCATGATCATGATATTTTCCAACCCGGTCTTTGCTGCCTCTGCCGGACAATTTGAGCTGATCAACGGCCACAAGGGTATTGTCAGTTATGAGAAAAATGGCGGCAAGATTACTATTGTCATTAACAATCGTTATCTTGTCACAGTGGATGGACGAATGGTCACCCGTGACGAACTCATGGACTATGCCAAGCGGATTGATTTGCAAGCCATTGCCAGCATGCCGTGACCTAAGCTGATTACAAAGAATTCTACAGGGATGGCTTGACCGTTTTCCCTGCTGGAACCCCGCCCCTGCCGTCTAGACGAATTGGCCTTCTTCCACCGGCAGGGGCGTTTTTTACAGGGAGGCAGGAGCTCATCAGTGCCCCATCTTCAAGCGTTCAGGCAGGCCTCACATAGGGAGACTATAGTTCGCCTCCCTGAACGCTTGAATCTGTGACCCTGCTAAACTCCTCCGACATCTGATGGAAAAATCTGAATATAGATTCGATTTCAGAAGATCTGGCATTTACAGCCCCCTGAAGGTATAACGTTCAACAAAGAAAATAAAAAACTGCATTACGGGAAAAACAGCTGAGCCAGCTGATTCTGACCAGGCCAGAAAGACGAGATTTTTTAATTTAAAACAAACAGAATCAGACAAGAACAACACACCATAATGGACAAAGACAAAGACCACAAAATTGCTGACGAAGTGCTCCTGAAAGTATCCAAGGAAATCGCTGTCAAATTCATTGAGATGGGCCGCCTTACTCCGGCAAGCTTTGAAACGACCTTTGAGAAGATCTACGACACGATAAAGCAGACCGTACGTAAGCCCTGACCCTCTTAGCGCTTTGAATTTCATACAACCTTTATAGCTCTTGGTGAACCTTTACCATGGAACTCTCTCCTGATCTGAACAAGGCCCCTGAAGCCATCCGCCATATCCACATTATGGGGATCTGCGGTACCGGGATGGCTGCCCTTGCCGGCATGCTGAAGGCCTCCGGCTATGTGGTAAGCGGCTCTGACAAGGGTGTCTACCCACCCATGTCCCTCTTTCTTGAAGGAATCGGCATCCAGGCACATGACGGCTATGGCCCGCACAACCTGGAACCACGTCCGGACCTGGTCATTGTCGGTAATGTCATCACCCGGAAAAATCCTGAGGCAAAGGGTCTTGCCCAAGCCGGAATCCCTTACCTCTCCTTTCCCCAGGCCCTGGCCCATTTCTTTATCAAAACCAGAACGTCACTTGTGGTAACCGGGACTCACGGCAAGACCACCACCTCCTCCCTGCTCGCCTCCTGCCTGCACCATGCACAACTGGATCCGACTTTTATGATCGGTGGAATTGTCCGGGAGTTTGACGCCAACTTCCGTCTTGGAGCAGGCCCCCACTTTGTCTCTGAAGGCGACGAATATGACACCGCCTTTTTTGACAAGGAATCCAAGTTCCTCCACTATAGACCTGACATTGCCATTATCACTTCAGTGGAATTTGACCATGCCGACATCTTTGCTGATCTGGATGCCATCAAGCGATCTTTTAAGAAATTCGTCTCTCTGCTCCCGGCAGACGGCTTGATCGTGGCCCACCTCGAAGATCCCAATGTGGTAGAGGTGGTGCAAAACGCACCTTGCGAGATACAGGGCTATGGATTGGACAAGGGGTTTGACTGGTCCCTTGCCGATGTGCATGCAGAAGGGGGAAGTACACGCTTCAAGGCCAGGTTCCAGGGACAGGAATGGACAGACCTTGCAGTGCGCCTGCCAGGAAGGCACAACTGCCTGAACGCCCTTGCCGTGGCAGCGGTTCTGCACCGCATCGGTGTATCTCCTGATCTCACCCGACAGGGTCTCAGTCAATTTGGTGGAATCAAACGACGTCAGGAGGTGCGGGGGATTATTGGAGGTGTCACAGTAATCGACGACTTTGCCCACCACCCCACAGCAGTGAGAGAAACCTTAACGGCCCTGAAAAACGCATACGCCGGACAGCGCTTAGTGACAATCTTTGAACCGCGTACCAACTCGTCGAGACGCGCCATCTTCCAGGAGGATTACATCCCCTGTTTTGACTCTTCCGATCTCACCTTTATCCGTGCCCCGCTCCCCCTGGACAACATTCCTGCAGAAGATCTTTTTTCAGCCGAAAAACTAGCCGCAGATCTGACAAAGAGAGGTCTGCAGGCCCAGTCCTGTGCTGACACCGACACCATCCTTGACAAAGTCCTTCCCCTCCTGCAAACAAACGATGTGGTCGCCATCCTCTCCAACGGCGGATTTGACAACATTCACAGCAGACTCCTTGAAAAGCTAGAGGAGAAGAGTCTGTAGAATACTCCGATTTCCAGGCCGCTGCTCCTCTCCCCCGGATAAGCTGCCACGTCAAACGTCTCTGAATAAAATTCCTGGAGGAGCTGTTTCACGTATCATCTCAACGTGCTTCCCCCAACGAATTCCCCTCTCAAAACACGCCCCTAAGAATCTAAATTCTTGACCATTCCGGCAATATACCGTAGTATTGAGCCCTCATTCATTTCAACGCTCAAATCTTTCCCCATGCTCCACGCAGAAGTGAAGATTCGACACTGTTTTTTTATTATTTTAAGAGGACC
This sequence comes from uncultured Desulfocapsa sp., assembly GCA_964409855.1. Lineage (GTDB taxonomy): Bacteria > Desulfobacterota > Desulfobulbia > Desulfobulbales > Desulfocapsaceae > Desulfocapsa. The sequence continues at coordinate 44,295 of CAYPEU010000004.1, read as the reverse complement.
CCATTATGAAACTCGCTGTCCTGAAAGAGACTGAAGAGGGCGAAAATAGGGTTGCTATTATTCCGGATTCGATCAAACGACTGAGCAAGAAAGGTTTTGAGGTCTTGATCGAAACAGGCGCAGGCCTGGCTTCGGGACACAGCGACCAGGATTATACGGACAAAGGAGCCACCATCGTGGCCACGGCCCAGGAATGTATTGCCCAGGCCGACTGTGTAGTCAAAGTCCGACCACCTTCCATGGAAGAGGTGGAGGGGCTGAAGGATGGTTCCTTCTATATTTCCATCATCCAGTCCACCCTGCGTCATGACCTTGTCAAAAAGCTCCAGGAGAAAAAAATCACTGCCTTTGGCCTTGATATCATCCCCCGGACCACCCTTGCCCAGGCCATGGATGTCCTCTCCTCCATGTCCACCATCTCCGGCTACAAGGCAGTACTCCTTGCCGCAGACAACATCAACAAATTCTTTCCCATGCTCATGACCGCAGCTGGAACCGTGGCTCCGGCCAAGGTCCTGGTACTCGGTGCCGGTGTAGCCGGGCTCATGGCCTGCGCCACAGCCAAACGTCTCGGTGGTGTGGTAGAGGCCTTTGATGTCCGCCCTGAGGTCAAGGAACAGGTCAACTCCGTGGGTGCAAAATTCGTTGAGGTGCCGGTGGAAGAAGACGGCTCCGGCGGAGGCGGATATGCCAAAGAGATGTCTGACGAGTACAAAAAGAAACAGGCGGAACTGATCTCCAAACATATTGCCAAGTCTGACGTGGTCATTCCCACCGCCCTTATTCCAGGAAAAAAGGCACCCATACTGATCAGCGAAGAACAGGTCAAATCCATGAAACCGGGATCGGTCATCGTGGATCTGGCTGCAGAGATGGGCGGCAACTGCGCCGTAACCACGGTTGGAGAAAATACGGTTGTGCACGGAGTCCAGATCATCGGTCACGCCAACCTCCCTTCCACCATGTCTTTCCATGCCTCTCAGATGTTTTCCAAAAATATTGAGAAATTCCTTTTCCACCTCTGTGATGAAAACGGTTTCAAAATGGACATGGAAGATGAAATTACCAGCGGATCACTGGTCACCAAAAACGGCGAGGTCATTCATGAACTGACCAAATCGCTAATGGCCGGATAAGGAGAAGAAAATGGATACAGGAACAATCATCATAGGTTTGACCATTTTTGTACTGGCCTGCTTTGCCGGTGCCGAGCTCATCTCAAAAGTGCCTCAGACCCTGCACACCCCACTCATGTCCGGATCAAACGCTATTTCCGGAATTGCCATCGTTGGTGCATTGCTTGCCACCGGAAGGCCCGAATCCATAGACGCGGAATCCCTCCTTGGATTTTTCGCAGTTGTCTTTGCCACGATCAACGTGGTGGGCGGCTATATGGTCACGGACCGGATGCTGCAGATGTTCAAGAAAAAGAAACGGAAGAAAAAACAATAGCAGCCCGGCAATCGGATCCCCCTGCCCGGCACCTGTTGCCAGGGCAGTCAAAGAAATGTACCAATAAGAGAGTCAAGCCATGTCTACTGTCAATATTATCGATTTTATCTATCTGATATCAGCGGTGCTTTTCATGCTCGGTATCAAAAATCTGAGTTCACCGGCCACGGCCAAACTCGGGAACAAACTGTCCATGTGCGGGATGGCCGTTGCCATCATGGCCACCCTGGCAAATCCGGATATGTTCGGATACACCATGATCATCATTGCCATTGCCATTGGTGCCGCCATAGGCGGCTATGCTGCGGTCAAGGTGAAGATGACCTCCATGCCGGAAATGGTCGCCCTGTTCAACGGTTGCGGTGGTGCTGCTTCAGCACTCGTTGCCATGGCTGAATTTCAGGGCCACACCGGTGCCTTTGCCGGTTTTACCCTCACCACCCTGCTCCTCTCCATCATCATAGGCGGGCTGACCTTCACCGGTTCCATTATTGCCTACACCAAGCTGCAGGGAATTATTTCCACCAGGCCCATCACGTATAAGGGCCAGCAGATAGTCAATGCCGCCATCCTTGCAGCCACCCTGTTCCTGGCCTATACAGTCTTTCAGAACCCTGCAACTGGCCTGGCATTTTACGGTATCATCCTCCTGGCCCTCAGTCTTGGAGTGCTCGCTGTTATCCCCATTGGCGGGGCTGACATGCCGGTTATCGTCTCCCTGTTGAACTCCTACTCGGGTGTAGCGGTGTCCATGACCGGTTTTGCCCTGAACAACAACGCACTCATCATTGTCGGTTCCCTGGTCGGTGCCGCTGGTCTCTTCCTTACCATGATCATGTGTAGTGCCATGAATCGCTCCCTGGCCAATGTCCTCTTTGGCGCCTTTGGTGCGGTGGACGATTCTGTCGCAGATGCTGGTGAAGGTCCTGCCGGTTCCATGAAAGGCTTTGAGGTGGAGGATGTGGCCACAGTACTGGAGAATGCCGAGTCCCTGATCATCGTTCCCGGTTACGGCATGGCAGCGGCCCAGGCCCAGCATGTTACCCGTGAGCTCGGCGACTATCTGAGCGAGGAAGGGGTTGAGGTACGCTATGCCATCCATTCCGTTGCCGGCCGTATGCCTGGCCACATGAATGTCCTGCTTGCCGAGGCTGATGTCTCTTACGACCAGCTCTTTGCCATGGAGGACATCAATGACGACTTCCCCACCACCGACGTAGTTCTGGTCATTGGCGCCAATGACGTTGTCAACCCGGCAGCCAAGACCAATCCGAGCAGCCCCATCTACGGCATGCCCATCCTTGAGGTGGACAAGGCCCAGACCGTTGTCGTGCTCAAGCGTTCCATGAACGTGGGCTTTGCCGGTATTGAAAATGAACTCTTCTTCAAGGACAACACCATGATGCTCTTTGGCGACGCCAAGAGCTCTATCCAGAACCTGTTGTCTGCTGTCAAAGAATAACAGTCGCCCGTATCCCTACAAAAAAAAGGCGGTTTGAGTTTTTCTCAAACCGCCTTTTTCTGTTTGTTTTGACTGTGTATGGAAACCCAACTTATTGAGACGGCAGCAGAATCTCACCCATTTCTTCCTTCAGCCGAGTAACCAGGCCGGAAAAATCCGCATGATCACTCCCTGCCTTTCCTTCGATCTCTATGGTATGGGCAATTTCTGCCACATCATCGAGCCCGAGATTGAGCAGAGCACCTTTCAGGGCATGACCTAACCTGCCGAGAGATTTCGTATCGTTGCTCTCCAGGGCATCTTCCAGGTTTTGCACATGGTCCTGCAAAGTCGTAAGAAAGGTCGGCAGCATGACATCGACCTTATCCTCTTTCAACTGAAAGTGATTGCAGATATGGCACTTTATATGCTCAACTAAGGGTGACATCGTCATCTTTTTCCTTCAAATAAGAATACCTACCAAGCAGACTGGAAGCAGTTGTTTCTTTTTTCTCTTCTCTATCTATGCTATACGAAGAACCATGGAACAATCAAACGAAAAACAGGCGTCGCACCCTAAAACAGCACCAGAACTGCCTCCAGAGAGCAAAGACCTGCAGCATCGAGTTGCCAAAGTCATTTCTTCATTTTCATTGATCGCCCCTGAAACTCCAATTATCATTGGAGTTTCAGGAGGTGCAGATTCCGTTGCTCTGCTGCATCTCCTCTCAGCTCTTTTTCCATCCTCTCAGCGCATCGCCGTCTATGTTGATCACGGCCTCCGTCCCTCTGAGACCCCTGCAGAAAAACAACTGGTCCAGGAAAGAGCAAAGGGTTGTTCTGCCCTCTTTCGCTCTGTTTCTGTTGATGTTGGAGGTGAGAAAAGGCAACAGGGTCTCTCCACAGAAGAAGCTGCCCGCAGGCTACGCTACCAGGCACTGGAAGAATTGCGTGAGGAATTTCAAGCAGGGTGCATTGCTGTTGGCCATACAGCAGATGATCAGGCAGAGGAAATTCTCCTGCGCCTTATTCGGGGAAGCGGCTGCAAAGGGTTATCGGGTATGGCAGTGCAACAGGAAAGGATTATTCGGCCCCTGCTCAGAGAAAAAAAAGAGACCCTGATCAGCTATCTGAAGGAGCGGGGAATCCCCTTCTGTGAGGACAGTTCCAACCTCGACACCCGATTTCTGCGAAACAGAATCCGCCTGGACCTGTTGCCGAAACTAGAAAATGATTATAACAAGGCGATGCGTCAGACCCTCCTCCATACCGCCTCAATCCTTGAAGAAGAAGACAGACTGCTCCAGACTCTTACCCAAAACGCCTATCAGGTTCAGGTACAGGAACAGTGGACAACAGCCCTTCCTGAGAAACCCAGGCAAAAAAAAGTTCTTCTCGATCTTTCTTGTTTTTCTCTGGAGCCCACTGCCATTCAGCGCAGGATCCTGGAAAAAATCTGCTGGGCCATGGAATCCCGGCCCTCCTTCAGGAAAATCGAACTCCTGCTTTCTCTACTGAGAGGAAAAAAAGATGGAGAGATACATCTGTCCCAAGGTCTGCGTGCCAGCCGACAAGGAACTTCAATTACCTTTCATTATCCTGCAGGCAAGAAAGCATACCGCGGCCGAGCCAGTATCAAAAAAAGCTTTTCACCTTTTCTACTCCCCGGTCCGGGAAGATACCCTGTCCCTGAATTGAACAGAGAGTTGCTGATTGAAGAAGTCCACTCTCTTCCCGATATACTGAAGGCCGGGAACCTTTACCTTGATCCATCAAAGCTGCATTTCCCCCTGCTTCTGCGCCCAGCACTCCAAGGTGATCGTTTCCAGCCCCTTGGTGCTCCGGGCAGGAAAAAAATATCACGCTTTCTCTCCGACCAGAAAATTCCAGCTGCTACCAGAGATCGCTACCCCGTTCTCCTTTCCCAAAATCGGATTGTGGCTGTTCTTGGACTTCGCATAGACAATCATTTCCGCATCTCCACCACAGGCAAGGCTGCATTCCTGCTACAGTGGAAGAAATGTGAAAACAAGTAGGTGCTCCCCCCTTGAGCATTAATCTCCTCTCTCTTATCTTCTTTTCAAAATGGCAGTTCAAAGCCATCGATATTATTGATTTGTGTCCTTTCTTTCCAGGTGGTACTAAAAGAATCGTCCTATCCTTTTAAAAATACAGTACCCCTTACTCCATAACAGAAGAATATTATGCAAAATCAAATAAGCAGACAGAGCGAGACAGACCCACTCTGTCCCGCCAATGTTTCTGAAAAAGAACAAGACAAATGCCTCATTGCCTGCCCTATCTTCCGTCAAGAGCTTGAGGCAATGCTGGAAGTGCTTGGGCTTGCCCCCCGCATCAGCTATATGCACTACACCATCCACAACAGCCCGACGGTCATGGCCGAGCAGCTGCAAACCAGTATAGACAAGGTCTCGGCTACTGGAGCAGATGTTCGTTTTCTGGTGGGAAAACAGTGCAGGGGAAAACAGGATATATCTGAAGTGGTGGAAGACTGTGGCGGGAAGATCCCCCAGGCCAGAAACTGCATCGATATGCTGATTGGCAACGAGATGGCCAGAGATCTGCAAAAGGATCACACCTCGCTCATGACCCCGGCATGGATCCGGATGATCAATCAATCCATCAAGGACGGACAGTGGTCAGTCACCGATGCCCGCCTCAATCTGGGCTGGTATAATAAGATTCTGATCCTGGATACCGGGGTGGAACCGTTACACGACGAACAGATTATGGAATTCTATGACCTCACCCAGGTGGAGATCGAGGTACTGCCTGTGGATCTGGAGCACTTCAAGGGGCTGCTGCAGGATCTTCTGCAGTAATCTTCAAGGGTGATTTTGTCGGGTTCCACCCCTCAATGGGGTACAAGCGCTCTGCTGACCCGACAAGAACACTTAACCACTCTTTTTCCTCAACACCCGGAGATCACCCACCCGGATGGTGAGCTTGATGCGATCAAAATATTCAAGGAGGGGAATGGAAAATTTTCGGGTCAGTCCGGTCAGGTTTTTAAACCTCGGCGCATCGATCTCCCCCTCTTTTTCAATAAACCCAGTGACTGTTTCCTGTAAGCCTGCGATAGTGGCCGAATCATAATAGAGGGTCTCGCTCACCTTCACCAGTTTTTCTTCCCGCACCAGAAGCCCGAAAACCTCTCTCACCAGGGATTCCGGATAATCTGCAAAATGGTCCATAGTCTCCCGCATCGTAGCAGTGGCCAATCCCTTTTCCCGGTACCATTCCTCGAGGTCACGCTGCAGTTTCTTTTCATCAGCCTGCAGGGCCACCTGATGAGAGGCCAACCGTACTGCCGATTCCTCCTGGACCACCAGATCCTTCTTCTGCAATTCACTCAGACAGAAGTGGAAGACCTTCTGATCCACTTTTCTTCCCAGGCCGGAACGGAGTTCTTCTTTGGAGAGCCCAAGCTGCAGGGGATTTTCCTGATGGTATTGGGCAAGGGCATCAAGCAGGAACTGCTCCACCTCGTCGCTCACACTCTTTGCCAGATAACGCTGGGCCGTGGAATCCACCACCACCATCTTCCGGGAAGAAAGCGGGATGGTGAGGATTTTTTTCAGCTGTTTGCTAAAGGTACCCAGCCGTACGGCCAGTTCATCAAAGGTAAGTCCCATTGTTCCACTTTCCCGGAGAAAGAGGAGGATCTTTTCTTCAACATTCTCACCCTGCAAGATTCGAAAGACCTCATGACTGTGGCTGCGATCTTTTTCTGTCAGACGTTTGCGCTTTCGGGGCGGCATATTGCCAAGCACAACCCCGCCGCCAATGGTGGCCACGGGTGAATAGGAACGGATGACATAACGGTCTCCAGGCCAGATTGATACAGGTTCTTCCAGCAGGAGCTGGACACTGGCCTCTTCACCGGGTTGCAAGGTATCGCTTTCCAGCAGGGAGATTCTGCCCATGATCTCGGCAGTCCCAAGATGAACCCGGACCCGGGCGCGATGTTTCAATGGCTTGGTATTGGAGGCAAGATAGAGAAAATCACAGTCCAGCATATAGCCGGGTAGCAGGCAGCCAGGAGTTGCAGCAACCATTCCCCGGGAAACGACAGCAGTATCAACCCCCTGAAGGTTGATGGCAGTACGGTGCCCGGCCTCGACATCTTCTACATCCTGAGAATGGACCTGGATTCCGCGCACTTTGGCAGTCAGGTCTGTTGGATAGAAGCAGAGATCGTCGCCCACACGGACTCGTCCAGAAATTGAGGTACCTGTGATTACCGCCCCAAATCCCTTCATGGCAAAGATGCGATCCACCGAGAGACGAAACGGGCCATAGGCTTCCTGCAGCTGTTGGCGGGAGACAAACTCATCAAGCAGGGTTCGCACCTCCTGGATCCCCTCTCCAGTGACGGAAGAGACATGGACAACAGGGGCATCTTCTAAAAAGCTGCCCACACAAAAATCCTGCACCTCTTCAGTGACCATCTCCAGCCACTCTTCCTCCACCATATCCTTTTTGGTGATGACCACGATCCCCTGCTTGACTCCCAGAAGGCGGCAGATCTCAAAATGTTCCCTGGTCTGGGGCATGATGCCTTCATCTGCTGCAATGATAAAGGCCACCAGATCCATGCCGGTGACCCCGGCCACCATATTCTTGACAAACTTCTCATGCCCAGGCACATCCACGATCCCCAAACGGTGCCCGCAGGGCAGATCCAGATAGGCAAACCCCAGCTCAATGGTGATTCCGCGTTTCTGTTCTTCTTTCAGCCGATCAGTCTCAATACCGGTGAGGGCCCGAACAAAACTCGTCTTGCCATGATCGACATGGCCTGCTGTGCCTAGAACAATTTCACGCATAAACGATGGTCAACGACTCGGATTGGAAGGAATGGAAAGGAAGCAGCAATCAACTCAAATAGGGGTTTGAGCGGGCCTCTTCAGCTATGGTGGAACGGCTGCCGCCATAGCCATGTCCCGGCCAGACAGTTGTCTCAGGAGGGAGTACCAGGAGCCTTTCTTTTATGGCAGCAATGAGTTCATCGTAGGAGCCGCCTGGAAAATCAGTCCTGCCGATTCCACCCACAAAAAGGGAGTCGCCGGTGATAAGGTCAGGGGCACAGTAGAGACAGATTCCTCCAGGGGTGTGACCGGGGGTGTGAACCACCTCCAGCTTTTCCTCTCCAATGGTGATCATATCACCGTGCTTCACGATGCGATCTGCCGGAGGAGAGGCCTCGAGTCCCAGCATGGAGAAATAATTCCCCACTTCAGGGCGGGCAAAAAATTCGGCATCTGCCTCATGCATGATGATCTCAGCCCCGCTGGCCTCTTTTATGATACGATTCCCGCAGACATGGTCAGGATGACCATGGGTGGCGATGATGCAATCAATGGTCAGCCCAGAATCCTTTACTTCCTGTAGGATCTTTTCCTCATCTCCACCAGGATCAATCACTGCACAGCGAGAGGTTTTGGAACAGCCGACAATATAACAGCAGACTCCCATCATTCCTACGGTAAGTTGTTTGACAAACATAAGATCCAATAAAGATGAAGAGGATTAAAAGGGTGATGGGTGAGAGGCTGGAGACTGAAGGAAGATGACATGCGCTCAATGCGCTGTTTTCCCTTCAGCCTTCAGCCTTCAGTCTATGCATCGGCTCTTTAGCAATCGCAGGTATCCGGGTTACAGGAACCGCCGCAACCACAGCTACTGTCGCTGGATGCCATATTCAGGCTTACAGGAGCAGCCACTGGTGGCAGGCGCAGTTCCACAGAGTCAACAACCTTGGCAAAGGCCGCTGTTGCCGGGCTGTCTGCATCGGAAGAGAGATAGGGGGCACCATCATCGCCTGCGATAACCACCTTGGGGTCCATGGGCACAGCACCGAGGAAAGGCAGATCGAATTCCCTGGCAATCTCCTCACCACCACCGGTTTTAAAGATATCGATCGTGGCATTACATTCCGGACAGACAAAACCGGACATATTTTCCACTACTCCGACGACCTCCATATCTACGGTCTTGCAGAAGTTCAGGGACTTGCGAACATCAGCCAGGGCCACTTTCTGGGGAGTGGTTACCACCAGGGCCTTAACCAGAGGAATGGTCTGGGCAATGGAAAGCGGTTCATCACCGGTACCTGGAGGGGCATCGATGATCAGATAATCCAATTCTCCCCAATCAAAGTCAGCAACAAACTGGCGAATGGCCTGAATCTTGAGAGGACCACGCCAGATAATGGCCTCATCACGGTCTTTCATCATGTATTCCAGGGAAACCACTTTCAGGTTCTCATTGTACTCCAGGGGTGCCACAAGATCATCGGGATTCTTGGGCGGCTCCAGGCTGCCGGTCAGATTGAGCATGCGAATGACATCGGGTCCATGCAGATCCACATCCATGAGCCCAACCTTTTGACCACGCCGTGCCAGTCCCAGAGCCAGATTGACGGAAACCGTAGATTTACCGACTCCACCCTTGCCGCTCATGACCAGAATTTTATTTTTAATCTTCCCGAGAGACCGGGTAATGGCATTATCCTGCTGTGCCATTGCGGCCTGTTGAGATTCTTGAGACGGGGTAGCGCAGGAACCACTGGAACAGGAACTTGACCCACATGAACTTGACATAACATCCTCCTAAAGAAATATATAAAGAAATTGATTCGTTTTTTCCACTTACGGGCAAGGCCTGAAAACTGACCTTGCACCCATGTGTTTAGCCAAGCCATACAGTAATGCTGATCTTCGGAAATGCAAACAAAATCCTGCACCATCCCTATCCGCGCCTTTCCTTTGCCCATCCGGAGAAAGGTCGTTGACTGTTTTTATTGCTTTCTTCTGGATCTAGCCGTAATATGGAAAATTTTCCCTGATAGAAAAATTCGTTTTTCCCTTTTGCCTATAATTTTATTGAGTGGGGACATATCCCTCACCTCATCATGATAAGGAATTCTGCATGTTAGGTTGGTTTAAGAAAAAATTTACCAAGGAAGAGGAAACACCTTCTCTCTCAGCTGAAGAACAAGCCCGGGAATCTGGAGTTGAAAAAGAGACCACTGCTCCCCATTCACTGCCTGAGAAAGAGACAATCCCCAGCCAGGCACCTGTTGCTTCCCCTGAACTACCTTCCGAGCCGGAGCCTGAGCCGGGGGAGAGTGCTTCCCCCTTGAGCGAACAGGGAGACGAAGAGATCGCCAGGGAAGGTACGGTCGCCTCATCGACATCAGGCGGCTCCATGTTTCAGCGGCTCTCCAATCGGCTCTCCAAGACCAAGGAGTCTTTGGTCTTTCGCATGGACTCGCTGTTTCTTGGAAAAAAAGTAATCGACGCTGAGCTCTTTGATGAACTCGAAGAAATCCTGATCACTGCTGATCTCGGGATCAGCACCACCATGGAGCTCCTGGACGATGCCAGGAAACAGGTCAAACGAAAAGACCTCTCTGATCCCCTCCTCCTCAAAGGAGTGCTCAAAGAAAAACTGCGCTCCTTTATCATGGAATCTGACAAACCAGCCGAACTGGTTATGCCAAAATCCGGTCCTTTTGTCATCATGGTGGTGGGTGTCAACGGTGTGGGAAAAACCACAACTATCGGCAAGATTACCAACAAGTTTAAAAAATCCGGACAGTCTGTGCTCCTGGTAGCAGCCGATACCTTCCGCGCCGCAGCCGTGGCCCAGCTCAAAATCTGGGGTGAACGTAATGAGGCGGAGGTTGTTGCCCAGCATGAAGGAGCAGATCCTTCTGCCGTCGTCTTTGACGGCATGGATAAAGCCATAGCCGATAACTATGACGTAGTTATTGTGGATACTGCCGGAAGACTCCACACCCAGGTAAACCTGATGGAGGAATTAAAGAAAATCAAACGGGTCATGGGGAAACGGCTACAAGGTGCACCCCATGAGGTCCTCCTCGTCCTTGATGCCACCACCGGACAGAATGGTGTGTCCCAGGCGAAACTCTTTAACGAAACAGTGACCATCACCGGACTGGCCATGACCAAGCTTGACGGAACAGCCAAGGGTGGGATTGTTGCCAATGTCTGCCGCGAGCTGAATATCCCCATCCGCTTCATTGGAATTGGTGAGCAGATTGATGATCTGCGCGATTTTGACGCAGACGAATTCATCAATGCCCTCTTTGGTGACGAATAGAGAAAAGGAAGAGTTCACCAGCACCCCAGCTTCACCCGATCAGGCTGACTCACATAGCCGGCTATAGATTCACCAGCCTGATCGAACAGATCTGAAGCACTGGTTAGCTCTTACAATAGTGATGGATGATCACAGTGAGATTTATCTCAAGTGAACTCATAATAAAGAAAGAACATGCAATATAGGCGACACGAACAACCGGGATGCGGAGGCTGCTTCCTTATCCTGCTCCTCTTTGTCCTCCTCACCGGAGGCTTCCCCGCCCTCTTCAGTTTACTGGGCACCCTGATCTACACAGGCATTGCCGGAGTCCTGATCTTCATCGGCCTGTTCTGGGGCTTTACCTACTGGATGCAGAAGAAAATATCCACCTACGAGTCCTCCCAGACAGAAAGTCACAATCGCTTTGTCTGGCTCCTCGTTCAGATCCTGATAGACATAGCCAAGATTGACGGAAAAGTAACCAAGGAAGAGATATCGACTATCCAGCGGTTCTTTCAGGTCAATCTCCGCTATGACCAGACCAAAATGTTCTGGGTGAAGGATCTGATTAAGGAGGCCGTGACTTCCAGCCAGCCCATGAATGAGTCGCTGCGGGAATTCCGAGATACCTTTGCCTACGAACCAAGGCTTATCCTGCTGGAACTGATCTACCAGATCCTCTATACTAAGATACAGGTTCCTGAAGAAGAACTGAAAATAGCACGAGATATTGCCGACTACCTGCAGATCACTGATTACGACAAACGAACCATTGAGGCAAAGTACAAATATGGTCGCCAGCAGCAGGCAGCAGACGCCCGCCGTTCAGCAGACCAATACTATGCCGTACTGGGACTGGAACCCGGAGCCGACGCAGAAAGCATAAAAAAAGCCTACCGGAAATTGAGCATGAAATACCACCCGGACAAGGTTCGCCATCTGGGTGATGAGTTCCATAGTGTGGCCGAAGAAAAGATGAAAGAGATTAACGCAGCCTACGACTATTTTAAGAAATACAACTAATCGAGATAAGGAGAAAGCTCATGTCTATATCCAACAAGATGCGCCACTTTGCCGAGAAGTCTTCCTGGATTCGCAAGATGTTTGAAGAAGGGGCCAAGATGAAGGCCCAGTATGGTGCTGAAAATGTCTTTGACTTCAGCCTGGGTAATCCGGATGTTCCCCCGCCAGCGAAATTCACCAAGGTAATCAAGGAAATCGTCAGCGATGAAACTCCGGGTGTGCATGCCTATATGCCCAACGGCGGTTATCCCTGGGTACGCGAGGCATTGGCCGGAAAGATGTCTGCAGAGCAGGGAGTAGAGGTCTTCCACGGAGACATGCTCATGACCTGTGGTGCCGCAGGCGCCCTGAACGTGGTGATGAAAGCCCTGCTCAATCCCGGAGAAGAGGTGATTCTTCTGGCACCCTACTTTGTGGAGTATAATTTTTACGTGGACAACCACGGCGGGGTGAGCAAGGTCGTGCACACCGACTCTGAGTTCAACCTTGATCTGGCAGCCATTGAAGCGGCCATCACTGACCAGACCAAGGCAGTGATCACTAACTCACCGAACAACCCCACCGGTCAGATCTACAGCCAGGAGTCACTGAATGCGTTGGGTGCACTGCTTGACAAAAAAGGTGGTGAACTGGGGACCACCATCTACCTGCTCGCAGACGAACCCTACCGCAAGATCATCTTTGACGACAACGTGGTGGGCAGTGTCTTTCAGGCAACCAGAAACTCCATTGTTCTTTCTTCCTACTCCAAGGACCTTTCCCTGCCAGGAGAGCGAATCGGCTACCTAGCCGTACACCCTGAGATCACGGAAAAAGGAGCTCTGCTCGATGCCATGACCCTGGCCAACCGGATCCTCGGGTTTGTCAATGCCCCGGCCCTGATGCAGCGGGTAGTGGCTGAGCTTCAGGATGCCAGCGTCGACAACTCCATCTACGTCCGCAGGCGCGAGACCTTCTGTAAGATCCTCAGCGAGGCAGGATATGATTTCATCCCACCCAAGGGAGCCTTTTATGTGTTTCCCAAGTCGCCCATAGCAGATGATGTCAAATTCTGCTCCATTCTTCAGGAAGAGAAGATCCTGGCCGTCCCAGGACAGGGATTTGGGGCACCCGGATATTTCCGCCTGGCATTCTGCGTCAACGACTCAGTTATTGCAGGCTCTTCCGAGGCCTTCAAGAATGCCATGGCCAAGGCCAAGGCACTATAAAAACGAACAGAGAATGACGAATGTAGAAGTGTTTTTTTTCACTTCTACAGTTCAGAGTTTTTTTGTTCAATATTCGTCATTCTCTTTTAACACAATGCCATGACCTTTCTCACCCTCCTCACCTTTGGTGCTGCCATGTTTCTCCTAGCTGTATCTCCTGGCCCAGGCGTATTTGCAACAATTGCCAGGGCACTGGCCAGCGGCTTCTCCCATGCCGCCCTTCTGACTCTGGGCATTGTGGTCGGCGACCTGATCTTTCTCCTCCTCGCCATCTATGGCCTCTCTTCCATGGCAGAACTTCTGGGAAATTTCTTCACCTTTGTCAAATACGCAGGCGGACTCTATCTGATCTGGCTGGGACTGAAAATATGGCGATCCACCCCGGAACTGGTGTCAGTGCAGGGTGTACGAGAACTCTCCTGGAAGAGAAACTTTATGAGCGGCCTGGTCATAACACTGGCCAACCCCAAGGTCATCTTCTTTTACCTGGGTTTCCTTCCCACCTTTGTGGATCTGGCCAGCCTGACCCATCTTGACGTGTTTGCGATCAGCAGCGTGGTAACCATTGTCCTGGGTGGAGTCCTTCTCTCCTATGCCTGGACAGCCTCACGAGCCCGCCGATTGCTGCAAGACGAGAAAACAGTCACCCTGGTAAACAGATGTGCAGGAGGCGTGATGATGACTGCCGGTTCTGCCATCCTGAGCAGAAATTGACCAGAGAGGCTCCTGTAACAACGGCATAAGGGATACATTTTACCTGTTGCGGTTTGGTTCAAACCTGACAGTCTGCTCCTTCTCGATAAGGAGGAAGTATCTTCAAGGCACCCTTCAGTTGCCTTTTTCCTAACTTAATCAATCGTTCTTTTGGACTATCCCCTGGATATTTTCTCAAATCTGCTGTAATATTGGTTAGGTTACCTGTATGAAGCATTGAGAAACTGTGCTCAGGTGTATAAATGTTACATGTGGAGCAATGCGATATCTGCCCCCCGGTAGTGTGTACCCTGTAATCCTTGGGTGAAGATCAATCCTTGAATGGTTTTATGAAATGAATCTTTCCTGGGATGACACTATGTTGAGTAGATCCAAAGATACTCAACGGGTCATTCTCCATACAAAACATGATGTAACCCTTAGCTCATAATGATCAAGAAGATAAAGACAGAACAACTCAGACCCGGAATATTTGTTCACGACTTCAACTGTGACCGGAGTGGAGAAAATATCTTTATCGACAAATCCCTGATCAAAAGTGAGAAAGCAGTACAAATCATCCAGTCCTGGGGTATCAAAGAAGTCTATATCGATACAGACCGGGGACTCGACATCGAACCTGCCAAAAGAGCCGGCAAGGTACAGCAGAAAACGAACAAAGGCCTCCATAACCTGGCCCAGCAAAAAGAACTGAATGCCTCCCCGTCTATCCCTTTCAAGGAAGAGATAAAGATAGCCAGAACGATCAAAAATGATGCTGTCGACACTATTCGTCAGGCAATGAGAACGGCGCAGGATGGCGGAAAAATTGATGTGGGCGGTGCCTTTCAGCTTGTGGAAAGGATGGAGGAATCGATCACTCGCAACAAAGACGCCCTTGTTCTGTTGACCCGGATGAGAAAAAAAGATGAATACACCCTTATCCATTCGATCAGTGTCAGCACTCTGGTCTTGTCCTTTTGCAACTTCTGCGAAATTCCCTATGAAACGACCATTAATCTGGCCATGGGAGCTCTTTTCCACGACATTGGCAAGACTAAGATACCGGACAGCATCCTCAATAAGCCGGACAGACTCGATGAGAAAGAGTTTGCCCTTATGAAGAAGCATGCAGAATACTCTGCTCAGGTACTGGCAGACACAACAGAATTGCCGCCCGAAGCCTATGACATAGCTCTTCACCACCATGAACGATATGATGGAACCGGCTATCCGCACGGCCTGCAGGGCGATACAATTACATTTGGCTCAAAAATTGCCGCTATCTGCGATGTCTACGATGCCATCACCTCGGAAAGATGCTACCGAAGCGGGATTAACCGGGTGAAAGGACTGGAAAAACTCTACGAATGGAGCGACCAGCACTTTGACAAGGAGCTGACCTATAAATTTATCCAAAATATAGGGGTCTACCCCATCGGAACCTGCGTCAGACTGGAAAACCAACTTGTCGGAGTGGTTATCGAATCTACCGAAAACGTTCTGCAGCCTGTGGTTCGCATCTTCTACAATGACAAGAAAGAGGAACCAACAAAGGTGCAGGAAGTCGATCTTTCCAGGGTGAATATTAATATTGCCAGCTACGATTCTCCAAAAAATTGGCCCATCGATAAAATACACACCTTTAGAAAGAGCAAAAACAGTCTCAGTCCTTTCCATTAATCAGGTTTTTCCCTGAAAGTCGGCTCCCTCTCCGGAAAAGCTATTTTCCCCGGTATCCATCCAGGGCTTCAACAAGGGGCCCAAACAGCTCTTCATAATCACGAAAACTCTTGCGCAAAATTGATGTTAACTGTTCAGCATCTGCATCATTGATGACAAGATTGACACTCAAGGAAAGGGCTTCGAGGCCATAGAGGGTACGAAAATTCGGGCCCACAAGGATATAAAAGAGAGTTCTTCTTTTTGCTGTGGGGAGCCATGTCAGATAGTTATGGACCGCAGACTCTGCAAGTGATTCCGACCCAAACTCTACATGCATTAAAATTGCAGCAAAATCAGAGCATTTGAGTTTAGTTACAGCCTCAGCAGGGGTATCTGCGCTCTCAACCCGATAGCCCAGCTCTTGCAAGTCAGAAGAAAAGCGATCCCTCTCCTGTCCATTGCCCATGAGAAGCAAGGCAGTCGGAATATCCTCCACCCTCTCCTGTTCCTCATAGCCCTCTTTGTTAAGCCAGCTCAAATCAGGAGGTGATGGCGGAAGTACACGATCTTCCCCCTCTTTCTCCTGCTCTGCCCCCGTAAGGTTCTGCATCAAATCAGGAAACAAGGCAAATGCATCAAGCTGATCTGTATCTTCTCCTTTTCCCATTACACTACCCGTTAAACCGTCCCAAAAAAAATGAAAACTCCTTTAGAGCAAAAAATACCATAAACAGCAAACAAAGCCAATGGAACTATTCCCGGCTCAACAGATCGTTATCAGATCCTCTCCTGAAATTGTGAGTACTTAAAGGAGGCTCTCTTGAAAATTTGGATTTTCAAGCCACCCTGAAGTTCTTATCCTGCGTACGACAGGGGTAAACAGGATATTTTCCTCCTTCAATTTGACTGTTTGTCCCCTATCCCATACAATAAAAAAATAGATTCTCTGCTCATCCCCTCTCAAACTCTTCCCTCCAACCATACAAGGAACCCAATGGAGCTCACATATCCAGGCCTGCTCTGGCTTATAATTGGCGTCATTCTTTTTTTCATGGAAATGGCTGTTCCCGGGTTTGTTCTTTTCTTTTTTGGTCTGGCTGCCTGGATCACAGCCCTTGGATGTTATTTATTCCTATGGAGCCTCAATACACAACTTGCTGTTTTTCTCATTTCTTCACTCGTTTGCCTTCTCGGGCTGCGTAAAATTGTCAAAAAAGTCTTCATTGGCAACAGTCAGGAAGAGAGTCAAGACTCGATTATGGCCCATGGCGGAGAAAAATGCGAGGTCACCACAGCAATCAAGCCACCTGCTGAAGGACAGGTTAAATTTTCCGGTACATTCTGGCGGGCCGAAGCTGCAGAGGCGATTGCAGAGGGCGAGATCGTCACCATTGTCAGCCAGGATAATCTGCTCCTGAAAGTAAAGAAAATCAAATAGCTTCTTCCCATCATTCAAGGAGAATACCATGGAAATGTTCGCTACTCTCGGCATCCTGATTGCCTTTCTTGTCGTTGTTCTTATCAAGACTGCAGTGGTGGTTCCCCAGCGTATGGAATATGTGGTGGAACGGCTGGGAAAATACCGGGGAACCCTGCAGGCCGGATTTCATATCCTCATTCCCTTCTTTGACAGGGTTGCCTACAAAAGAAGCCTGAAAGAAGAACCCATCGATATTGCCGCCCAGACCTGTATCACGGCCGACAACGTCACCATGGAGGTGGACGGCGTACTCTACCTGCAGGTTATTAATGCGAAAAAATCTGCCTACGGGATCGATAATTATCATTTTGCTGCAGCCCAGCTGGCCCAGACCAGTCTTCGTTCTGCCATCGGCAAGATTGAACTGGACAAGACCTTTGAGGCTCGGGAGACATTGAACGGCCAGGTGGTCCAGGCATTGGACGAGGCCGCTGAGAACTGGGGAGTCAAGGTACTGCGCTATGAGATCAAGGATATTCAGCCACCGCGCACCGTGCTTGACGCCATGGAAAAACAGATGAAGGCCGAGCGGGAGAAACGGGCAGAGATTGCCCGCTCCGAGGGGCAAAAACAGTCCACCATCAATCGGGCAGAAGGGGATAGAGCGGAAGCCATTTCCCTGTCAGAAGGTGAAAAGATGAAACGGATCAACGAGGCAGAGGGACGGGCCCAGGAGATTCTCATGGTGGCCGAGGCCACAGCCCAGGGTATTCGCAAGGTGGCTGAGGCCCTGTCCATGCCGGGCGGGAGTGAGGCCGCCAACCTGGAAGTGGCCAAGAGTTACGTTGTCCAGTTTGGAAACCTGGCAAAAGAAAACAACACTATGATTGTTCCTGCTAATCTTACCGATGTGACCTCCATGGTGGCTGCGGCCATGTCCACCATCAAACAGGTCAAGACAGCTGCTGCACCACAGGCCTGATATGCAAAAGGCACCCTTTTCAGGCCTGGATTTTTACTCAGACCTGAAAAGGAAAAAAGACAGGCGTCAAAAAAACGGTGATCACTCCAACCAGGATGGAGAGGGGAATGCCGACCTTGACGAAATTGGCGAAGCTGTATTCACCCGGACCATAGACCATGAGGTTGGTCTGATAGCTCACCGGGGAGATAAAACTGCAGGATGCCCCAACCATCACTGTGACCACAAAGGGCATGAAGCTCACATCGAGTGTTGAGGCGATGGTCATGGAAATGGGGAACATGAAGACTGCAGAGGCAACATTGGTGACCATGGCATCCATGAGGATACAGCCGAGAAAGACCACGGCCAGGGCCATGTAGGCATTATTTCCTCCGAGGACGCCGAGGAAATTACCTATATGCACGGATAAACCAGAGGCAGTCACTGCCGACTCCAAGCCCATGGCCGCGGCAATGACCATGAGGGTGGCAAAATCCACGGAACGTCCAGCATCAGGAAGGGTCATGCAGCCGGTGAGGAGCATGGCCCCGGCAGCGAGCAGTGCGGCATTGAGCATGCTCATGAAGCCAAAGGCCACGGAAAGGACCATGGTCGCAGTGATCATTGAGGCAAGCAAGGCCTTGTCCGTGCGCTGGATAGTTGCTCCCTGCAGCTTCTTGGTCATGGCAAACTCGGTTTCATTGCGATTACGGTAAAAAAAGGTATCCTTCACCTCCAGCAGGGCAATATCTCCAGCCTGGATAATCGCGTCACGCAGGGGATAGTGCATGGCAGCCTCCCCCCGGGCAAAACCCACCAACCACACCTCGAAGTTTCTATCTTCACTCTCCACCTGGCCGATCTGCTGACCGATCATGCTGTTTCTCCGCGAGACCACCACCTCCACCAAATGATGTCGATGACGATCCGCCTTCTGTTCCTTGGTCGAATAGAGGGGTTTGAGGCCGATGGTGGCCCACAGGATCTTGGCACCGGCGATATCTGTGGAGAAGCCCATGGTATCCCCGGCGACCAGTATGGTTTCCGGGGTGACCTCCAGTCGTTCCCCTCCTCGATGAAAACAGATGAGGGTGAAGCCTTCACTCTCCATGATCCCGGCATCAGCAATGGATTTTCCGATCAATGGGCTGTCATCTTCCACGCTCAATTCCACCCTAAATGTCCTGCGGCTGGCCTGTCCCTCAAGTTGCAGAGAAGCTGGAGTAGAAGGGAGTAACCACTTGCCCACTGTCATAAGAAAAATCAGGCCACCAATGGTGACTGGCACACCCACCCAGGAGAGATCGAACATTCCCACCGGCACCATGTGGGGCAGGTTCGAACCGCCCCGTTCCAGAGTCTCATTGACCAGGCCGGAAATCACCAGGTTGGTGGCGGTCCCGATCAGGGTGCAGGTCCCTCCCAGAATGGAAGCATAGCTAAGCGGAATAAAAAGCTTCTTTGCATCAAGACCACAGCTGCGGGAGAGGTCTCTGATCACCGGAATCATCATGGCGACCAGTGGAGTGTTGTTCAAGAAGGCGGAACCAAAGGCGATATTGGGCAAAATTTTGAGCTGTGCCTTGAACACCGAAGAAGGCCGTCCAATGAGCTTCTCACTGAGAATGGAGATGGCCCCTGTAGAATACATTCCAGCTGCAATCATAAACAGGGCCCCGATGGTCAGTACGCCCGGGTTATTAAATCCCTTCAGGGAATCCTCCAGTGGAGCCAGTTTGAAGGTAATGGTCAGGGTCAGAGCTCCGACAAAGATTGCTGCCGGGGGGAGTTTGCTGAAAATCAGGAGAGCAAAGGTCAGGGCCAGGATGGCGATGATAATGATCAGAGGAGTCATAACTTCAGAAGGAGGGGAAGGGACCTGGAACTGCGATTTCCTTCCGAGTCAGAAAAAAACCGCTTCACATTACATTATCCCTCACTATATAAAAAAAGGAATCGTTCCTGTCAAACAGTGAGTACAAGCAACTGAGTTTGTGACAATTCTTACAGAAGTCCCTTTCAGACTCCCGTTTCTTTTTCAACGTTCTCTGTCTGGGTCGACAAAGCGGGAATCTGCCCTCTGTCGGGACACATCCCTGCTCTCATTCTCCAGCCAGCCGCTCCTGACCTGGTCTTGACCATCAAAGGTGGGCACATAGGGTTTGATATCGAGTAGCGGGGTGTTATCCAGGACATCAATGTTCTCCACATAAAGACGGCTTTCTTCAACCTTGAGCAACCGGACAATGGACAACCCTATGGGATTCGGACGCCTGGGTGCCCGGGTGGCAAAAAGCCCGCGAGTTTGGGAATCCATGAATGGGACAACCCGCAGGTTGTATCCCTGGCTCTGATGAAAGTGGTAGAGCAATATCAGATGGGAGAAACCGTCAATATCCTGTAATCCTTCTTCATATTCAGGAAAAACTTCAACAGTCCCTTGCACCCCGATAGCTGCTGTCGGTTGGATGGGCATTCCTTCAAGGGTGTGAAAGGGGGTATGAATGATCCCAATTGCTTTACATTCTATTCCCATGGGTCAATTTCTCCAGATTCTTCTACAAAAGGCGGAAACATGGTGCCTATTCTTCTCCAACACCTCTTTTGCAACCGGAAGGCCACAGGTCAGAGGGCCCGAGTTGAGGGAATCATAGAAGCCATGCATCTGACAAAAGAGAGTGACGGCCAGGTTGATCTTACCACCGGCAAGGGTCCATCCCCCCCCTATCCATGACCTGGGAGCAGAGATCAACAAAAAATGGCCTTAAAAAAACCGGGTGCGGCCCAGAAACTCATTTTTTCTTTTTTTTATCCCGATTTTTATCACGGATAAAGAGCTGAATGGGAACCTTGTCCAGGCCAAGGCCATCACGGAACCTGTTCACCAGATAGCGTTCATAGGAAAAATGGACACCCTTGGAGCTATTGCTCATGATCACAAACTTTGGTGGACGACTGCCCACCTGGGAGGTGTAGTAAAATTTAAGCCGCTTGTTCTTATAAATGGGAGGAGAATGGTCCTCCACCGCATCTCTCAATAACCTGTTCAGGGCCGATGTTGGAAAGCTCGCGGTGAACTGTTTGTAGACAGAACCGATGACAGGAAAGAGACGCTTGACCCCATACCCTGTGAGTGCCGAGGCTGTCATCAGAGGGGCAAATCCGACAAAGGGAACAGCGAGGGCAATCTCTGCCATGATCTGCTCCTGGCGTATCTTGTCATCCTTGACCAGGTCCCACTTGTTTACCAGGAGTATCAAACCCCGACCCTGCTCCTGGGTATAGCCGATCACCTTGGTATCCTGCTCAGTGATCCCTTCGCCGGCATCGATGAGCACCACGGCGATATCACATTTCTCAAGCGCTGCCAATGCCTTGAGGATACTGAATTTTTCCAGCTTCTCCTTGGTCTTCCCCTTTCTCCTGATCCCGGCAGTATCGATGAGCAGATAGTTGTAGTTGCCATGGGTGAGCAAGGTATCCACAGAGTCGCGGGTGGTCCCCGAGACATCGGAAACCACCATACGTTCCTGTCCCAGGATCTGATTGACCATGGAGGATTTCCCCACATTGGGGCGACCGAAAAAGGCAATCTTGATGGTCCCCTCAGGCAGATCGAGTTCCTCATCGGTTGCCTGCAGACTCTCCACCAGCCCGTTCATAAGATCAGCAAAGCCGTACTTATGCTCAGCAGACAAGGGCCAGAACTGATCCACACCCAGCTCGTAAAACTGGTACAGCAGCTCATCTTCGAATTCCGGGCCATCGATCTTGTTGACTATATAAAAGATCTTCTTTTCTGTACGACGGAGAAGATCGGCCACCTCTTTATCTGCGGGTGTCACCCCCTCTCTGCCGTCAAGGAGGAAGAGAATGATATCGGCTTCCTCAATGGCTGCCATGGCCTGGTCACGAATGTGTCCGCCCATGGCATCGCCGCTGCTGTCCTCTATGCCGCCGGTATCGACCAGCATGAAGAGCTTGTCATCCCATACCACTTTCTCATAGTGGCGGTCTCGGGTGACACCGGGGGTGGGGTCAACCAGGGCCTTTCTCGACCTGGTAATGCGGTTGAACAGGGTCGACTTTCCCACGTTGGGACGTCCGACCAGGGCAACGATTGAATGTGTTTGTGTGGGCATAATTCTCCTTTCGTATACGATCCTTACATGTACACCAAAACAACAAAGAATGCACCTGATTCGAATAAAGGGAAGAGAGAAGTGAGGAACAAGAAGTGAGAAGTGAAGGTGTGGTTGACTTGATTCTGACCGCTAGACCCAGACCCCGGCAAGATGCGCGCTGCACAATGGACAGCTGCCCTTGATGAGCATATTTTTTTCAATGAGAAAGCCATGACGGGCAATGACTTCATTGCCACAGGCTGGACAACTGGTATTTTCCCCGCCGTGGCCGGGCCTGTTGCCCTCGTAGACGTAGTGGAGCCCGGCAGCAAGCCCTATCTCCCTTGCTTTTTCCAAACTTGCCAGGGGAGTTGGATCCCTATCCATCATCTTATAGGTGGGATAAAAACCTGTCACATGCCAGGGGATGGATCTGTCCAGGGAGGCAAGAAACTCTGCAATCTGCTGTAACTCTTCCACAGAGTCATTCAGTCCCGGGATGAGCAGGGTTGTCACCTCCATCCATACTCCAGCTTCGTACATCCGCTTAATGGAATCAAGTACCGGCTGCAGGCGTGCCCTGCACACAGATTTGTGAAAATCATCACTGAAGGATTTCAGGTCAATATTAATGGCGTCCAGAACAGGAACAAGAAGCTCAGTGGCCTCTTTGCTCATATAGCCGTTGGAAACAAATATATTCTTCATCCCCTCACCCTTGGCCAGCTTCATGCAATCAAGAGCAAATTCCAAAAAAATCGTGGGTTCAACATAGGTATAGCTGATGGAACTGCAGCCAGCTGCAAGTGCACTCGATACGATCTGCTCCGGAGTCCTCGGAGTTCCCGGTGCATTATCAGAAGGAAAATGGTCTGGCTGGGAAATACTAAAGTTCTGACAGTGACGGCAGGAGAAATTGCAGCCCACAGTAGAGATGGAAAAGGAATAGCTTCCTGGCAGGACGTGAAAGAGGGGCTTTTTTTTCCACAGGATCGATGTGTTCGGCCACAACCCGACCATAGACCAGACTGTAGAGGATACCATCCCTGTTTTCCCGTACCTTGCACAGTCCACGTCTCTGGTTGCCTATGGAACAATTATGGGCGCAGAGGAAACACTTGACCCTGTCCCCATCACTTTTTCTGTACAGAAGGGCTTCACGCATGGAATTTCATAAAGACCGAATAAAAAAGGCCGCAACCTGCCTACAGCAGATCTTCACTGTATGTTCCTTGCGCATGCCTGCAGGGCTGGTGTGGAGAAATGGGGCTGTTCGGCCAGGGTTTGGGATGAGAAATTTCTTGGGAGCTGTGCCGTGGATCACTCCCTCCAGGTGCCATTTTTTCATGGGAAGCCTCCATCAAAGAAGAGAGCCGCAGAAAAAAACTTACCCTCTTGACTACTCTTTTATGATATCATCTGACTTTCCCGGGTGTCAAAGAAAAACCACCACATATAGAAAAGCAACGCAGCAGAACCACGACATACAGTGGGCAACATCAATCATTCCGTTAAGTTCCATGTCGAACAGCACCTATTTCGCCTACGGCTCCAACCTCAATGCAAGCGATCTCAGACGCTGGTGTGGCGACAATGCCCAGCCCTATCCTCTGCTCTCTTTCCTGGGTAAGGCATGGCTTCCCGATTACCAGCTGCTTTTCAACTATTACTCCTCGGTACGAAAGGGCGGTGCCCTGAACATTAGGCCGCGAACAGGCTATGCAGTCCCTGGAATCCTCTTCAAAGTCACTGAGTATGGCCGAGAAGTCCTTCACCTCAAGGAACGAGCACCTGATTTTTACCAGGAACTGGAGGTCACTGTTCTGGACGAAAACGGACAGGAGCAGAAGGGATTTACCTTTACTGCTGCTCCCCATCGCCACACGAAGAAGCATATCCCCCCGGATGCCCATTATCGACAAACGGTTCAGCAGGGCGTTTTGCAGCACGACTTGACGCCATCCATCTTTCACTCGGCCTGTCAGGGTAACGAGAAGGAGGACTTCCTGCCACTTTTTGTGTATGGCACTCTGATGCAGGGTGAAGCCAATCACCCTCTCCTGCAGGCATGGATTTCAGGAAATCCGCGCAAGGGGACGGTTCAAGGAGAGCTCTACAATCTCGGCAACTACCCGGGGATGGTCCCCTGCTCCGGGAAAAGTGAGACAAGGGTTCACGGTGAGCTCTATTTTCCTGAGCCAAAGATCTCGGCACTGGTGAAGGAGCTCGACCGCATTGAAGGATTCACCGGCCACGGAAATCCAGGATCACTATACTCCCGTACCATTCAGGAGGTAAAAACAGATTCAGAGACCTTTTCCGCCTGGGTCTACTTTCTCAGAAAAAGGATTGCTGCCCCCCTGATCGACTCCGGAGACTGGCGCAAAAGGTAACTCGAAGGATTTCTCTAAAAGAGACTCTCCTCCTTCACGTTCAATCTTTCCCCTGCCTCTGCCATTTTCCATCAAGAAAGAGATAATGGGGAGAAAAGTGGGCCTTATAATTCATGGCAGCCACCTCCTCGATGTAATACCCAAGGTACAGGTAACTGATATCCAGCTGAAGACAGGTGTTGACCATGGTCAGAATGTTAAAAGTTCCCAGACTGCGGGCAGACTCGTCCGGATCAAAATAGAAGTAGACTGCGTTCATCCAGTTCTCCCCCACATCGACAATACCGTTCCCCACCAACCGCCCCTGCAGACGAAAACGGATCTCCATTCCGGAGACGATCCGATTGAGGAAAAAACCCTCGTAGTAGGACCTGGCATCATTACTTTTATGGGGGTAGCGGTTGCTGAGAAATTTCTGACAGAGTTCGATATTCTCTTCACTTCCTTCCAGGGAAGCAAATTCTATCTTCAAATCCTTATTTTTTTTCAGTACCCGCCGCTGATTCCGATTCATCTTCAGTTCGGCAGGATGGAGTCGGATGGGGATGCATTCCTTGCAGCCTGGGCAGTGCATGGTGTAGAGACAGTTTCCATTACGCCGATACCCGGACGCCAAAAAGAGTTCCATGGTTCGGTCAGGCAAGGGGGCAAAGAGGGCCTGGTAAAAAACAGCCTCCCTGGGGAGATGGTAAGGGCAGGCCACTGCCATCTCCACAAAGTACTGTTCCAGATGGGATTCAAGCAGGGCAAACTCCTGCGCACACTGCTCATCATAAAGAGACACTACAATACCTACCTTGATGTCGTTAAGATAATCGTTCTTTAGTAACTTTACAGAAAATGTCGAATTTCGAACCGCAGAAATGATAAAAATCAGTTATAGAACCCTCGGTGGTGTAGGAGTTTACCAGTGCTGCAGATTCAAACGATCAGGCTGGCGAATCTATAGCCTGCTATGTGAGCTGGCCTGATCGTTTGAAGGTGCGGTGCTGGTGAACTCCATCCTCCTTAGACGAGGCCTTGGTCCAGCATAGCATTCACCACCTTGACAAAGCCTGCGATATTGGCCCCGGCCACGTAGTTGCCCTTCACCCCATAATTCTCACCCGCATCAAGACAGGTCTTGTGGATGGACTTCATGATCTCCTTCAGACGGCTGTCCACCTCCTCCCTGGGCCAGGAGAGGCGCATGGAATTCTGGGCCATTTCCAGGCCGGAAACTGCCACCCCCCCGGCATTGGCTGCCTTACCCGGTGCATAAAGGAGTTTGTGTTCGACAAAAAGCTCCACCGCCTCAGGAACAGAAGGCATATTCGCTCCTTCGCTAATCAGTGCAACCCCACTGTCCACCAGGTTCTGACCATCCTGTGCATTGATCTCGTTCTGGGTGGCACAGGGAAAGGCGCAGTCCGCTTTATGGGCCCAGAGTGGGTTATAATCAAGACTTGGATCCACCGGGAAATAGACTGCATCCGGATAGGTCTCCACATATTCGGCTATACGCCCTCGCCTGATATTTTTCAACTGCTGAACAAAGGCCAATTTTTCCTGGTCGATCCCCTGCTCGTCATAGATATAGCCGGAGGAATCAGACAAGGTCACCACCTTGCCTCCCAGCTCGATCAGTTTTTCCGTGAGATACTGGGCCACATTCCCGGATCCGGAGACCAGACAGGTTTTTCCTTCAAAGGTTTCTCCGCGGGTGCTCAGCATCTCAGCGCCGAAATAGACGGTACCGTACCCTGTTGCCTCTGGACGGATCAGGCTGCCGCCCCAGTCCAGACTCTTGCCGGTAAGGACTCCGGTAAACTCGTTACGCAGTTTTTTGTACATCCCGAAAAGATAGCCGATCTCACGGGCACCGACCCCGATATCGCCGGCCGGCACATCGGTATTCGGCCCGATATGATGAGACAGTTCCGCCATAAAGGACTGGCAGAAACGCATCACCTCACCATCAGACTTTCCCTTGGGATTAAAATCAGACCCACCCTTACCGCCGCCCATGGCCAGCGTAGTCAGGGAATTTTTGAACACCTGCTCAAAGGCCAGGAATTTGATAATGCCTAAATTCACCGAAGGATGAAAACGCAGCCCCCCCTTATAGGGACCGATGGCCGAATTCATCTCCACCCGAAACCCGCGGTTGACATGTACCTGGGCATCATCATCCATCCAGGGTACACGAAACATGAGCACCCGTTCAGGCTCAGTGATGCGGGCCAGGACTGCATGCTGCCGGTACTCAGGATTTTTCTCAAGTACCGGTTTTACCGTTTCCACCACTTCCTCTACGGCCTGGTGGAACTCGCGCTGTTCCGGGTCCTTGTTTTTGATCAAGCTCATAATATCGTTCATCCGACTCCTCCACAAAAATCATATCTAAAAGGATACCCACACCATTGAAGACCGGTTCTGATTTTCCATCGAACAGGCTCTACCAGGGTGGTTTCCCCACTCTTTCGGGTATAAAACACCTCTTTCCTTCTTCCCTGACCCTTCATGACAAAGGGATGAGATAAAGAGTATGATGAGACATAGGGACTTCCCTTTTACAAATGCTTGAATAAACAGATCTGTCTCACACAAGCAGTGTAGCACACATATACACTTTATGGGAATACCGCTTTTAGCTCACATCTCTCACAAAGCCCCTCGTAACATGTCGGAAAGAGAAATGAACAAGAGGAAGAGATTCAAACACGCTCACAGATGTCAAGCTGAAGCACTCTTGAGGTGCATATCTGTGGTGTATCGATATTCCTCCAGATACAAAAGAGCGAAAACGAAACCAGTGTTGGTGTCAATTTACAGGGAGAAAGGCACTTTAAATGTCAGTTACAAGAGTCACGGTGGTTACATAATGTTCCGATCTTTCTTTAAGAGATAATTCATATCCAGCAATTCTCTAATAACCCTTGCCAGACTATTCATTATCATGGGTTTCTGGATAGGTGAATCCTAGTCGTAGATACAATCATCTCTAACGTGGAGTAAATAGGTAAAGCTATCTTACTCTCAGTATTCTTCTTCCCGACGACGAAAAAAAAGTATGAAGGAGTCACAAACAGCTTGCTCAAGAACAACGATACCAAATTTGCAAATAAAAAAAGCCGGAGTTAACGATACAGAACTTATAAAAATTATTCAGGTTCATAACTCAGCAATTTAAAAGCCAATAACTTCTCCGCCTGGCTAGGAAAATCGTTAAATTACAATCTGTTTCAGGGAAATAATGATACAATGACGGAAAGTGTTGGAAAATAGGAGAGTTGCGCCCTGTCTTACCGGACTGCCATGGATTGTCATAAGACAACAGGAGATAAAAACTACTCTATACCGAATTGCCAGTTGCCGAAGTAATATAAAGATATTCTCCTTGCATCATCCTGGATAAAATATCCATAGAACGAAGAGCACAATGAACAATGTCATGGCAGTATTCGGGAACGGACATTCTTTTCATTTTGCCATGGAGCAGGAATGGTGAGAAGGATATCAAAGGTAATCAAAATAGTATCATTTTACCATCATTTCCCAGCTACCCATGGTGTGTGCCCTACACACCAAAACAGATCGACAATACGTTTCAGAGGCAATCAGGAAATAGTATTATCTCTCCGGTAGTTCCTGAAAATGGATCTCTTACCACCTGCTATCGCAAATGCTTCCAAGTGCAGGGAGTCCAAAAACAGAAGAGGCTGCCCCACGGTTCAGGGACAGCCTCTTCTGTTCAGAATGCATGGCAGACCTTTAATTATGGCGTACAGTGGTCGTAATAATTGGTATCCACAAACTCGTTGATGGCAGCGCTATTTTCCGTGCCGTCAGGGTTACAGGGTTCGCTCAAACCCCTCTCGGGACGATCAATGTCGTGACAGAAGGTACAACCGATGCCAGAACCCTTCTGGGTATGGGCATGCATCTGTTCCCAGTCACGCTTGAAGGCTTTTTCGCCATGGCACTGGCTACAGATAATGGCTTTGTCAGCCGCATCCACAACACCGTTCTTGTCGGCATCCTTGAGACGAAAACCGAGCTTATCGAGCTTGGTCTCGGTTTCAACGAGGAACTCGCCACGGGCATGATGACAGCTGGTACACTCAGCAACAGCCGAGGCCGGACTTACCCCGTGATTAATGGCCATTTCCGCTTCCAGCCATTTCCACTCATGACTACCGCTGAAACCGGCGTAGGCCTTACCGCGTTCCGCAGCCTCATCTGAAAGACCAGTCTTAAACTGCCAGACCACATCGAAGGGGATAACCTTACCAGCATCGGCGCCGGAACTCATCACCGCCATATTGGACTGATGACGCTTGATGGGTATGAGCTTGCTTGCTCCAAAGGCATCGTTGGCACCACCGTTGGCATCAGCCATCAGATCAAAACCGCTAATAGGATCAACCTTGGACAGGGTCTGCCCCAAGCTGTAAACATAGCTGGTACCGTCGAAGAAGACATGGTCCGGGGCAACATTGGCCACCTTATGCTCCTCACCGGCCCAGGCACCCTGACCACTACACAGGGCCTGATTCCAATGGGGAGTGGTCCAGTCACGCCACATCTCCGTGGCTCCGCCCTTACCAAAGGCCGGGATATGACAGGATTGACAGGCAACACGCTGAACATGACGATCCGGCTCGGAACGCCGACCAGCCGCAGCATGACCACCGGAGTCCATGCCAACATGGCAGTCAACACAGGCCTTCACCGATCCACCCTCTTCCGGACGCAGGTCAATACCGCGACCAGGAATCTGATGGAGGGATGGGGTATGGCAGTCAGCACAGCTCAGGCCAGCACCACCATTGGCCGCAGAGGCCAGATGGACATCTTCAGTGCTGGAAGGATTGGCCGTGGACAGGCCTAAATCACCGCGTTTGGTCCAATCACCGCCGCCGGCTTTGGCATGACAGCTCAAACAGGTGGAGGTGGTGGGTCTATGCACCCCTTTAATCAGATCAAGGGCAGTGAGGCCGGGCATGGCATCCCAGTTAAAGGCAACATAGAATTCACCGGTGACATCATCTCTGTCAGCGGGAATATAGGTCTTGGAGGTTCCCTGCCAGTCGACAATATTATCATGATTTGCGGGATCAGGATCACCCGGAAAGGCACGTTTATAGGCGTCGTTATGACAACGCAGACAATCGATATCTGCAGCTGTCAGGTTTTCAAACCTGCCCAGAGTGGGGTGGCAGCTAAGACAGGCTGCACCTGCGAGAGCAGGGTTTGGATAGCTACAGAATGTATTAATTTCGAGTAACTTCTGGCTGTCGCCGCTAATATTCAAGACATTTGGGGCGGCTATGGGCTTCATACCGTGTAGCGAGTCGACCGCCTCAAATCCTTCGGTGACATGGCATTCAATACATTTGGCAGTGACTTCCGCCGGGGTGGCAAATGTGCCGGTTATACTGTCATGGGGATTGGTTTCTCCACCTCCGCCACAAGTACCTGGGGGCTCCGGTGCGCATTCGCCACAAGAGTTGAGAACCCAAGCGGCAGGATCATTATCATTACAATCATTCTTGGTTGTGTAGCCATCACCATCATTATCTACGGGCTTGCCTGCAAATAGATCTTGAGCACTGAGGCCCAATGTCATCGCAAGAGCGCATAAAAACACTCCTCTTTTTTTCATGTCTTACTCCTTAATATTGTTAACGACTTTTCTTGCCACAACCGCCTTACATTTCTTACTTTTCCCACACGGCAATACCTCCTTGGTGAAGTTTTTTAATGTTATTTTTCCAATAATGAGGGAGCGGAAAGCAAAAACCAAAAGATTGGAATTATCTCATTAAAAAAAGGTGCTACTCAGCACCTCCATACACACAATGTGGCACTAGGTCTATTATTAGACCACGATATATTATTTGTGAAGGAAAAAAATGGCTTCGGATTTTTCAACAAAGAATATTTGCTAAAATGCTTGCATTTTCGGCAGAATAGCCTTTTACAGGAAACATACAAGAAGGACTGGAGTCCTAAGCAAATCAGTCGATACCAATAGAAACACAACAATCGGTTTCAGACAAGCGGTGAGAGGTGCGCTTGTTCTGGATAGCTGCATTATTAATGAGCTGCCCGTTAAAAAAAAGGGCCATAGCAGGATCTAATGCCGCCCCAATCCAGGATCTTACCAGTAAGCACACCGGTAAACTCATTACGCAGTTTTATTACACATCCCGAGAAAATAGCAGATGTCACGGGCACCACCCCCCCTATCGCCGGCCGGCACATCAATATTCGCTTCGATATGGCAAGACAGTTCCGCCATAAAAGACTGGCTAAAACGCATACCCGCACCACTGTTTACCTGTTTTCGTCAGCCTCCGGACAGGCTGCACCGGCTTGGGACCCCTCTTCTTTTGGATACAAAACGCCTCGCTCTTCCTTGCCGTTACACTTCATGACAAAAGGATGAGACAAACGAATATGACGGACATAGGGACCGTCGGAATGCACCTCCTGCTCCAGGAGCCAGTCCCAGTCCAGGCAGTCCTTGTCCTCCTTGCTCGTACATTTCCCGGAATCCACGCCGCTCTCTTCCGTAACCGTGAGATACGGAATGCCAAGGGAGGTAATGTTCTGGAAAAAATGGGATCCTTGGGAGGGGTCGGCATGCAGGGTCTCGTTCCTTAGTTCCACTATTGCCCCCACCCCTGCAATATCCCGCCACTGTACTGGAATACCCAGCCAGGGATCAGCAGAACCCCAGCGGCCGGAACCGATGAGCAGATAGGGACGCCCCTCAGCCTGCAGCTTCCCATTGAGGGCATTGATCTCTCCTGCAATCGTCCGGGTGGCTCCAAGATCAAAACTATCCGGCCTGACCACCAGGATATCGGCCATCTTATCAAAACGCCCATGCCCGAGGCAGGCCGTGGAGTAACAGAATGCAGCGTCTCTGTCCTGAAGACAGATGGCAACATCAGCGTGCTCTCCTCCGGTAACCATGGGCCGCATCTGGAGAAAAAAGAATTCACTCCTGAGGATCTTTTCATCCAGGCGCACCGCAAATTCGATCTCCACTTCACACCCCATGCCCCGCTGTCCAAGATCGAGCAGTTCCTGCAGGATCTCTGGCAGAGGATAGAGCTGATGTTGGAGAATCCTGGCAAAGGTGAGGACCTTGGGACCAGGTAAGACAGAATCACGAATGCGATTTTCCTCAGGGATATAGGTGGAGGCAAGCAACTGTACCGGCCCCTCATGTTCCGCATCCTGCACCTGCCGCTGCACCAGATTTGAGCCATTGCGATCCAGCTGGTCGGAGCGGCTCATATCAAGGGCATAAAACTGACGCTGACAGTTCCCCAGGATATCTTCCACTGTGGAAAACTGCACAAGACGTTTCGGGTGGGCCGGAGAAAAACGCAAGGATTTTTCACCCTCCACCACGGTCTTGCCTACGCCGAGGGCAATATGACAAATCCCCTCCTCGGCTTTCATCTTCATTATCGGATAAAAATTGTGCGACTGGGCCACTCCTGAGATATGGGGATACCAGTAACCCTGGTAATCTTGGCCCACCACCTGCTGAATAATGACAGCCATGGAGTCTTCCCTTCCCTGTTCCGATACCTTGGAATAGACCCGCGGTCCTTCATACCAGGTGGAGGCATAGACCAGTTTGATTGCCTCTTCCAGCTGCTGACAACGGACAGAAAAGTCTGGATGATTGTTGGGCAGAAAATAGGTGGCATAGAGACCTGCATAGGGTTTGAAATGGGCATCTTCGAGGAGACTGGAGGAACGAACAGAAAGGGGAAAAGTGACTTTTGCGAGGAAAGAACGCAGATCTTCCTGCAACCAGTCCGGAAGTTCGGCTGCCAGGAACCTGTCAGTGATGATCCCATCGTCCTCCCCTTCCACAAACTGCAGCCTGTTCTGCCTGACAAAGTCATCAAAACCGTCTGCAGTAAGGACACAGGTCTTGGGAAGACTGACATTATTTTCCGCCAGGATCTGATGAGACCCCCGTGACTGCTGGAGCTGCATCCACATAAAGGCCAGGCCACGGGCCTTGCCGCCCATGGAACCGTTGCCGATCTTAACAAAATCCATGATCTCCGGGTCGTAATGCTCCTTAAGAAACTTAACAACAACGCCCTGCTGTCTCAACTTGCGCAGGGAATGGATCTTAAAAACCAGATCCTCACGCATATCTGCGCAACTCTTGATCCCGCTGATATGATCGCGGTGCAGGCGGGTTGCCAGGGCCACCTCGGCACGGGCCATGACCCAGTTGGAAAAATGATTCCGCTGGCCATGGTAGCGGAGTGATTCATCAGGAATCGTGCGCAGCTGTTGCTCGAACTCATAGAGATTGGAGGCATGGCCAATGGCTTCACCATCCGGCATGCGAAAGACAAAATCTCCAAACCCCAGATGATCAAGAAAAAAAGAGTGTATTTCATCCTCCACAAGGGGGGAATCCTTATTGAGAAAGACGGCAGGGATGGTCTCGGCACGTTCCCGGTTCTCCGGTTCGGAAGAGAGCATCAGCATGGGCAGGTCCGGCGCCTCCTGGCGGATGGTCTCCAGGAGTCGTACTCCGGCCTTTGCATCCAGTTCCCCCCTCCTAGGGAAACGCACATCAGATATTATCCCGAAAACATAGGGCTTATAGGCCTCGTACAGGGTCATCGCCTCTTCGTAGTTAATGGCAGAGAGGATCTTGGGCCGAGCCCGCATACGCAGCAACCGGTGCCTTTCATTGAGACTCTCGTCAAGTACGGCCTGGGTCTGACGCACGACCTCATGATAGAAAAGCGGAAGAAAAAAAGATCGGTACGCGGGAGAATCTTCCACCATAATGATCACTCTCACCATGGCCCGGGCCGTATCAGCATCCACATTGACATGATCTTCAAAATTCTTGATCAGAGAGAGCAGAAGCTCCCCCTCACAGCACCAGAGAAACATATTATCTATGGCCTGACAATCGACAGTTACCGGCAGGGGATAGATGCCGCGCAGACTGTGAGAGATGAGCACGACCTGTTGGGTGGGATGGATCTTCTTGATTGCCGCGCCTAAGGTAAAGGCATCCATGCCCCCGACATTGGGCATGGTGATTACCAGGTCAAAAGACTGCCGCCGCATGAGTTCCAGGGCCTCCTGGCCCGAGGAAACCAGGGTAAGACGAGGGGCTCCACTCAGATTCAGCCCCTGGTACTCGTTGATGATCCGGGTGGCAAGAGAGCCGTCCTCTTCCAGGATAAAGGCGTCATAAGGACTGGAGACCAGCAGGATCTCTCTGACCTTAAAGGGCATAAGTTCATGAAAGATCTTAAAGTGGGGATCAAAATCAGAGATCATTTTTCCAGAATCAAGACGCATGCAGAGCTTCTCCCCAAGAATGTTTGAGTGAATAGGCCAGTCTCATCTATGTAGCATAACACACCTTTCCACTGGTTGAAAAGATTCCTCTTGCGCTCTCCAGCTGAATAAAAAAAAACGGCACAAAAAAATCTCCGCAATGACAAGGGTTCTCTGTTTTGCAAAACCCCGCGCACACCCGGCCCAAGAGTCGGTCGACACGGTTGGTTGCAGGCCGCCTAGGAAACTCTTGCACAGGGAAGATCGCCCTATCTGCATCGTTCACAACAGCTTGGAAAAGCAACAGAGCTGAGGTCAAATATGGGCAGCTGCACCGTTTGATCAGCTAGAGGAGAGACTGGGAGAGTTCTCCCGGGGTATTGATATTGCTCCAGGCACGGCAGAGCGAGGGAGGGACCAGGGGAGTAGAGATCTTTGAGCGTTGAGCCACCCGGGAGATCCGCAGGCAGCCGGAAAAACGGAGTGCCTCAAAATAGTGTTTACTCTGCGGCTCATAGAGGGCGAGCAGGGGCTCCACAAAGCCGCCTTCCTGGAGTCGGGGAACCGTCCCCCAAGAGCCCGCACGCCTCTGTTTCAACAGCCATTCCAGGGCCTGGGAACTCACATTGGGCATATCGCAGGCCAACAGCAGCCAGCAGGAAGCGGGTTGCCAGCGCATGGCTGCAAGGATACCGGTAAGAGGACCGGCCACGTCTGGCAGATCAGGAAGGCGAACCAGGTGGTTGAGACTGGCAGGAACCTCGCCAGGACCGGAAAGGACGACCTGTTCTGCAAATGGCTCCAGCAAGTCCACGGTGTGTTCGAGCCAGGTCATTCCATTTTTCCCTCTGATCAGATGCTTGGGGTGTCCCATCCGGGAACTGCGTCCCCCGATGAGCAGACAGGCCCGTACAGGTAATCCCGCCTGCTGTTTCCCGAGCCAGGTCCTGATCCATTCCAGGGCCTGCCGTTCCCTTTCCCGGCTGCCGGGCAGTACCTGAAGGACGCCTTCAACATTCAGGGGTACCCCTGTCTCATTTTCACTGAGCAACCACAGTTTTGGCAGCGGAGTCTTGCCGTGTCCTTCAACCAGGACCAGGTCATACTGTCCACCAAGTCGTGCCAGCTGTATGTCAAAAGAGCACTCTATATCGCTGTGCAGTCGGGTAAATTCCTCGCCGCCCAGAAGATAGACATCAGCACCGGCCCGAAAAAGACGATCACTGTCCTTCCCCTGCCTGTCTACTTTCAGGTTGCGGCAATCGTGCTTGACTACCGCTATGCGCAAACCGTCTGCAAGCAGCAGAGGTAACATGGTCTCGATCAGGGTCGTCTTCCCCGCACCTGAGAGTCCACAGATTCCGAGAATCGGCAGGTTCTTCAGATTGACACCAGGGACTTGGGGAGTGGATGTTCTTTTCATAGCTGCAGGGCGACTCCCCTTGGCTGAGAAGGGAGGATCCCTGCCTCACGACCACGGCTCAAAAAGGCCTCCACAGCGGCCAGTCCATCCCTGCCAAGGGACTTGGAATAGTCATTGACGTAAAGGCCGATATGGTTCTGCATCACCTGCTGATCCATCTCCTGGGCATGCTTACAGATATAGGGCAGACATTCTTCAGGGTGCTTATCTGCCCAGCAAATGGAATCATAAATAGCCTGATCAATACGATCAATCCGCTCCTTACCCAGTGAGCGCCTGGCAGCAATGCAACCAAGGGGAATGGGGTGGCCGGATGATTCTTCCCACCACTGCCCGAGATCCTGGAGACAGATCAATCCATGTTCCGCATAGGTAAAACGGCTTTCATGGATTATGACACCAGCATCGACCTCTCCCTGGGCCACCGCTGTCATGATCTCATCAAAACGCATGGTAATCAACTGCTGTGAAGCAGGCGCGTACATACGAAAAAGGAGCGCTGCCGTGGTCAGGCGACCGGGAATGGCCACTTTTGCTCTGTCCAGTGAGGCTGGGTCAAAACCGGGACGAGCCACAAGAAGTGGACCGCAACCTCGACCAAGGGCAGAACCTGCAGAAAGGACACAATACTCATCAAGGACATGGCCCAGGGCATGAAAAGAGAGTTTTGTAATATCGAGTTTCTTGTCCACAGCCCAGCTGTTCAGGGTCTCCACATCTTCCAGAAGAGGTGGCGCCAGTTCCATATCCGGTAGCAGGACCTTGGCGTGGGTCAAAGCGTAAAAGATATAGGTATCGTTGGGACAGGGCGAATAGCCGAGAGAAAGTGGAGTTGTCATGATCATATCAAATTCGGGAGAAGACAGGCTGTTGCCCTCCCGGCACATTCACAGGCCTCAGCAAGTTTCCAGCGATCCAGGTCTCTGTCTTCCACAAAATTGGAGATTGCCCGCAGTTCAAGTAGGGGAAGGCTATACTCTTCACAGACCCGGGCCACGGCCGCACCTTCCATGTTTTCGCATATTGCATTATACTGTTTGCCGAGCATGGCCCCACGCTCAACGGTCGCGCTCACCCCGCAAACCGTGACAAAGTTTCCACGCCTGTAAAAAAAGCCATGCTCCTCTAATATCTTTCCTGCAGAATCAAGCAGGCCACGATCCAGGGGATAGCGCTTACGATACTGCATCTGCTCACCAAGGGGTTCAATCCGATCCTGAAAACAGATCCCGAAATCTCCAAAGACCTCGTTATCGGCAAGGCAAATATCCAAAAGATCCGCCTGACCCTTTTGCGAACAGACATAGGCCCCGCCTACACCGAAGTGGAGCACTCCACTCACCTGTTCAGCATGTTGTTCCAGGAACCTGGTCAGACAGAGGGTGGCTTCCACGGTCCCCACCCCGGTGACCAGGCTCAGCCACTCGCCTTCTTGGGGACGAAGGAGGTTGAGCAGGGGCTGCATCTCAAATTCGGTTGCGCAGGCAGCAAGGAACATGGTAGGTAGACAAATCCGTTTCTAATAATTAGCCCAATCGAGCTGAGCAGCATCGTCACTCTCCGCCCGATACTCGTTTCAGCTTTACGTATATAGTATAATAGAAGAACCATGCAACAGGATTTCTCCCTCCATTCCTACGATTACACACTTCCCCCGGAAAATATCGCCCAACACCCGGCAGATGCCAGGGAGAACTCCCGCCTTCTGATCCTGCACCGGGAAGACGGAAGACGAGAACATGCTCGTTTCCATCAGATCATTGACCTGCTCAACCCTGGAGATCTG
Source organism: uncultured Desulfocapsa sp. (assembly GCA_964409855.1). Classification (GTDB taxonomy): domain Bacteria; phylum Desulfobacterota; class Desulfobulbia; order Desulfobulbales; family Desulfocapsaceae; genus Desulfocapsa. The sequence goes on along the minus strand of CAYPEU010000004.1, from coordinate 7,237 downwards.
CTGGTGGTCAACAATACCAAGGTCTTTCCAGCGCGACTGCTGGGCCACAAGGAGAGCGGCGGCAAGGTGGAGGTCTTCCTCCTCTCCTATCCCCTTGCCGTAGAAGATGAAGGAGATGTGAAAAGGGCATCAGCCACAGCACTGGTGAAGAGTTCCAAACGTCCCAAACCAGGAAGTCGTCTCCTCTTAGGGTCGGACCTTTCCGCCTCTGTCATGGAACTGCTTGACAACGGGAAGGTCAGAATCGAACTGCACTATCCAGGCAACAAGGAGCTGACCACCCTCCTGGAGGATCACGGCCAGGTGCCGCTCCCACCCTATATCAGCAGAAATGAGGGCTCCACTGAAGAAGACCGAAAACGCTACCAGACAGTCTACGCCCACAAGCCGGGAGCAGTGGCAGCGCCTACTGCCGGTCTCCATTTTTCCGAAGAACTGTTACAGGCCATAGCGCAAAAAGGAATCGATACAGCTCATATCACCCTCCATGTGGGGCACGGAACCTTTGCCCCTGTCCGTTGTGAAGAGATTCGGGAACACCGGATTCATGAGGAGTATGTCTCTGTCTCCAAAGAAGATGCCGACAAGATCAACAAAGTGCGGGCAAACGGTGGAAAGATCTGGGCCGTGGGAACCACAACAGTGCGCACCCTGGAGTTCATGGCTGACCAGAACGGTATGGTACAGCCAGGAGACGGCTGGTGCAGACTCTATATCGTTCCAGGTTTTCAATTCAAGGTGGTGGACAACCTCATCACCAACTTTCACCTGCCACAGTCCTCACTGCTCTTTCTCGTGGCTGCCCTCTGCGGACGCCAGACCCTGCTGGACACCTATCAGGAGGCCATCGAACAGGGCTACCGCTTCTACTCCTACGGCGATGCCATGGTCATCTGCCCCTGACCAACCTCGTCAATACTGAACACTCACTTGAGCTCATTATTTGCTTCAAACTCTCTCTCTGCCTGCTCCAGGTCCTCCCACAGATCTTCCACCCACTGATACCGTTCCTTGACATCGAAGGCTAGTGCTTTCAAAATGACTTGTTCCAGAGCAATAGAGAGGCTGGCCCGATAATTTCTAGGAGTTATAAGCTGTTCTTTATGCTGCAACCATTTCTTCAAAGACTTCTTTTCTTCGCTAAAAGGAAGAGTTCCCGTTGCCGCCAGATAGAGTAGGATTCCAAGTCCATACACATCGCTGCGCGGATCTCCCCGTTTGCCATCAAGAAGTTCCGGCGCCAGATAGAGCAGGTCTCCCTGGGGCCCAAGACCGGCTGCAACAATGGGATCCGGCTGTTGATCGCTTGCAGCCAATCCCATATCGATAAGGTGCATTTGCTCTCTTTTGTCCAGCATCAAGATGTGCGGACGGAGATCGTGGTGGACAATTCCGGCAGCATGGAAGGATGCTGTCAGCTCACAGAGCTGAGAAAAAATGGGCAGCAACAGCCGGTCCTCTAATCGCCTTTTGTCAAGAAGTGAAAGAAGACTGCTGCCCTGGACTTCCTCCAGAACCAGCACATCACCTATCCGTTCCCTGACACGGGGCAGGCAGGGGTGTGATATGGTCTCAAACAGCTGCAGTTCTGTTTCGAGACACGATCTGTACAGCGGATTCTGCAGCACCTCATCAAAACCGAGCTTGAGAGCTACTTGGTCATCAGATTTTACTAAATGACCACTGTACAGCCAGGACATGGCACCGGCAGCAATTGGCCGGTTCACAACATAGTCGCCGATAAAGTTCGGCTGGAGGCCGGATCCCTTGCGGGCTGAACGAACATAGCTTCGTAGAGAACCAAGGGAGGCATGCAGTACATCAAGTTCATCTCCGGGACCAGGTACACCACTCTCTTTTTTCTTTTCAGCCACAAGGGAGAGCATGACGCCAAGACGCTCGATGACCAGGCGTTGGAAGAGCAGGTTCAAAAGCCACAGCAAAACAACACTTCCACTGAGGGTGATGATGAAAATAATGATGCTTCCCTGCCATGCCTCACGCAGTGAGGCGGAAACAGGAATTGCCACCGAGTTAATACCTGCCAGATCACCAACCTGGAACCGAAACCCTCCCTCTCTGCCATAACGATCCAACAATGACTGCGGTGCATCTTCTGCCTTGCTATGGCAGTGCATGCAGGCCTGGGAAAAATAATCAGGGACCATAGAAATGAAAAACGATTCTCCATTCTTGTGCACAATACCCTGCCAGAAAGAGCGCCCGGAATCAGCTTCAAACCAATCGAACATCTCCTCTTCAAAGGGGTCAGCCAGATTACGCGGATTATGCGGGTTTAATGAGGCACGACGATAGACATAGTTGGGCATGGACTGGGCAAAACGCTCCATGATGGTGGTGCTGACATAGGTGGTTGACATTGCCTCGATGATAAAGGCATCCTGGCCGTGCAGTTCGTTCATCTTTGGCCGCAGTTCCTCTTTGACATAGGAACGGATGGCCTCCACCTCCTGGAGAATAACCTCGGATTTTGTCATGGCCTCGGCCATGAGCAGGCGGCGGGTGTTCCAAAAGGAGAGTGCCGATAACAGCAGTCCGCCGCCAAGGAGAATAACAGTGGACCAGAGGAAAAAGCGCTGTTTGAGATTGGTGGTTGACACCTGCCCATGTCCCTTGGTTTTCATAGACAATCTCCCAGTTCCTTAAATGCCTTTGAGCAACCGCCTACCAAGCGATGACGGGAGCCCGGCAGATTGAATAGCCTGAACAGATTTTTTCGTATCATAAGCGACACGGTAAAATTCCAACTCCTGCTTACGACTGTCAAAAACAAGGTAACAGGATCGCGGATCGTTATCCCTTGGTTGACCGACACTACCGCAGTTGATGATACGACGCCTGGTATCACCAACCCTATACCTTGTCGAACCAACTACGGCCTGAAGATCAATGGCCAGCAGCTGCCTTTTTGTGATGATCAGGGGCCGATGACTGTGACCGATGAAGAGATGACGGCAGCGGGTGGCAGCAAAACTGCGCAGGGCATATTTTCGGTCCAGCACATACCGCCACCCCCTCGGGTTGTAGGGGTTGGCATGGACAAAGGTCATATCCGCCAGGTCAAGGCGATCCGGTAACATTGCCAGAAACTCCTTGTTTTCAGTACTCAATTGATCCATGGTCCAGAGTATCGCCTCCTTGGCAACAGATGACATACCGTAAGGTGAAGTCTCCCAAAGTGCCGCCACATCATGGTTTCCGGCAAGGCAGCGACACTTTTTCAAACTGCGCACCAGCTCGACACATTCATTTGGATGGGGCCCGTAACCGACCAGATCGCCAAGACAGATGCTCCTGTGTACGTTTCTGCCAGCGGCATCCTTCAGCATGCTTTGCAGTGCCTCGAGATTTCCATGGACATCCGAGAAGACCATTAAACGCATTCAATCTCCCCTTGTTGAGTCTGCACGTGATGCCCTCGTTTCTTTCTTCTGGATCAAGACACAGAGATCCTGGTCCAGATTAAAGGCTCGTAACAGGGGGCCATAGGAGGCCAGATCCGGCTGGCTGACAGGGCAGGTCTGATCTGTCAGAAATGGCACCATGGGCGGTGGAATATCAAGATGAGCACGCAGCAACAGAGAGACCCGGCCAAGCTCTTTTTTTAATCTGCAGGAAAGCGGCAGTGATCCCTGGATATAGAGAGCCTGCAAGCCTGCATGGTCATGTTCACTAAGTTCTGCCATCCGCGCAGCGACTTGGTGAAATTGCTGATGGATCGGTTTAAGTAGTGAGCATACTTCCTCCCAGTTTCCTGAGGCTTCCAGAGTGGCCAGGAAGCGGCCAAACCGACAATGCTCCTCACTGAGATTGATATCCTGCTCATGGTAAAGGAGCATATGGTAGATAAAATCTGTATGAAAATGCAGATGCTCATACCAGAGATCCACCAGGAAAATATCAGAGGCAAGCACCTGTTGGGCAGTCAATTGCTCCGCTTGAAAAGCTGCGAAATCGGTAGCCGGCGAAAACTGTTGCTCCTCGGCAACCAGTAATGGGCACGGACTATTTTGTTCCAGACGGCGCCGCACCGAAGCACTACGCAACAAACCCTCTTTTTTACGGGACGGTCCCAGCACCAGCAACTCCGCATCCAAATCCACACAGAGCTGCCTCAGCACCTCAACAACTTCTCCCCGGACTAGGCGAATACTCGGATCAATACTGCAGCGGCGAAAAAGCTGAACGGCCTGCTCCAATCTGGTCATCAGCTGCTCACCTTCAACGGTGATGCCGTAGCGCCTCACATGAGAGTCACTTTCTTCTTCAACAACATGAACCAAGGTGACTTCAGCGGAACGAATAAGTGCCTGTTTTTTGACCTCATCCAGCATATTGTCACTTCCTGAAGAGTCAATCAAGGCAGCAATGATCTGTGGCTTGGTTCCTGATAACTTTGTCCTCTTTTGTTGTGTACTGCTCTGCTGCACTGCTTTTCCCGGAAACAATCGTCGCCACAGAGGGGGCTTTTTGACACTGGTTCCGGCTCCTGTGATTGGGAGCTGTTGCCAGCATTCCAGATCCTGTTGCAAATCCTGCACGCTTGGATAACGATCTTCCGCATGGCGAGCAATGGCACGGAGTATGATAGCCTGAATCTGGGGTGGTATTTCAGGATTATAATAGCGCGGCGGAGTAGGTTCGTGGCGCAGACGACGGCGCGCAATATGGACTTTACTGGAACGCGGCCAGGGTAAGTGGCCAGTGAGCATCTCATAAAAAAGCATACCCATGCTATAAATATCGCAGCGCGGATCAGCCCGTTCGCCAAGCAGTTGTTCCGGCGCCACATACCAGGGGGTCCCCTGGGGATTTTTCAGATCAAGGGCCAGGAAATCTGGAAGATGGCGGCAGCTGGCCAGACCGAAATCAATAATCTTGATGATGGAATCTTTGCAACAGAGAATATTTTCAGGTTTCAGGTCCAGATGAACAATAGACTGTTTATGCAGATAAGTCATTACCCTGCAAAGTTGATTCATCAGGGTCAGGGCAGCATTCAGCTCAAGCCTGCGTCGCTTACCGACTCTGGATCGAAGGTCCTGCGCGAGCACATGTTCCATGATGATGTACTGCCTGCTTCTTTGCCGGTGGATAAATCGTATAATTCCAGGATGGTCAAGCAGTCGGCTGATCCGCTCTTCATTTTGATAATGGTACAACAGGAGAGGATGATTAAGAATATCACCATAGGGGATTTTCAAAACAACCTGTTCACGGGAAAGCTGGTCTTCAGCCAGAAAAAGGGTGGTCAAGGCTCCTTTATGTAATTCAGAACGCAATATGAAGATATCTAAAGAATCACCGATCTCTGGTTGTTGAAACGAACTAGAGAACAAAGATGACATAGCCGACCACAATGAAGAGAATGACCAGAATCTCCACAAATGTAATCCTCGCAAGCATCAAACATATTTTTCGCTGTGATGGATTCATCTGCAGCACCATACGGTTCATAACAAGTCGAAAAAACAGGGCACCAGGGGTTTGTTTTATATAGAGGTGAATATACTCCCTGATGGCTCGTATCCAGAGCAGGAGTGGGTCACTTGCATCCAGCTCCCCTTGCGGGGAACGAACCTGCACCTTTAACTTACTGTTCCGGTTAAGAAAAAGAATTGTTACTTCAATCGTCTCAGTCAATGTAATACGCAGGATTTCATCTTCTCTTTCGTTAAAGACAAGACTCCCAGAGAGGGGAAATTCCTCTTCTGTCACATAATCTTTTATGGTCGTTGTGAAAGATGCTCCGTCTTGCTGAAAATCTGAAATAAACCAGTTGGGATGCAACCGCAGAAGACGGTCTTGGGGGACAAGGGCTTGCAGGTCAAAGTTAGCAGGAAGCTGCAGACCAAGGTCAATTTCTTCTGACGCAGTCGCAAAAGGAACAGTTAAGGGGCTATCAGAAGTGGGCATGGCAGCAGTGGATGCAAGTCCTTGTTTTTCATTGTATCCCGCAGGCCCTTTCTGGGTTGGCCTGTCAAGAACCCCTTACTCACATAACAGGGACCTATGGCAATCAGGTCACAGCCGAGTTCTCCCGCAACCTTTGTAATGGTCTCAGCAATACTACCTGTTCGTTGCAGAAAACTTGCCTCTGAGGCTGCTGGATAAGCATTTTTTATTCGCTGCCATTCTTTCGTAATCTCTTCGCTCACCTGCTCTTCCACATGATCAAGAAAGGTGGCATGGGTCTTACTGGAGTTGAGCCAGTCATCACCAGTCATCTCACGCCAATCTTCATCGAGCACTGTAAGTACACTGACTTTCAGATCGGGATTTATGGCCGATTCCTTAAAAACAAAGGCCTCAGCTTTTTGAGCACCTTCTGTACCATGGGTACAGAGCAAGACATGCTTAAACATGGGAACTCCGTTAAAGGTACTTCTTGATGGCGTCGTAAAAACTCTTCCTCTGCTTTGTTGCTGCGAATTTTCTATCATTACGACGTACTTTAGTACGCCGAAATAATAGAAAATTCACGCGCCTCGCATATGAAGCTTTTTACTTAGCCATCTGAAATTTTCAGTTTTTACAAACTTGTCACTTCTTAAAAAAAACAAAATATGCCATAGCCGGTTACTTAACCAGCTATGGCAAGGTTGATTATATCTATAATCTACTGCTTTCTGAAAGAGTTTACCAGTGCCTCAGATGTGAATGCTCGGGACTGCACATAATAGTATGCCTATATGGGACGGCCTGGTCATTCACAGGTGAGGTGCTGGTGAACTCTTACAGCATTATACCATCCATTTGGTGAATAGTAATACCAGAAAGGTGGTGATCAAACATAAAATAAGGGCTGTCATATCCTCATTACGCTCACTGGAGAACACAGACAAGGCACGTTCCTCCAGCTCTTCGGTATTGGCCTCTTCGGCAATTTCCGAAGTTCCTTTCCCGGCATCACCGGTTTCAATGGTTACTTTTTTTTCTTCATCACTCATAACAGGCTCCATACTTGGAGATTAGTACCTTATAGATCATTTTCTGCGTTTTTTGTACCCCTCAAGGGGGTATTGAACTAAATGGCAGGAAATGATTTGGTGAAGGTACTTATCCCGGCTTATTTCCCGTTTGTCACCGGGATTAATTTAGAACAACATCCTTGACCAACCAGAGGACAACAAAGAAAGAAAGAGTTGCCTTGGTGACTCCCGAAATAACACCGATCACGATGGGCCAACCACCCGCCTGGGTGATAGACTTCTTG